>NZ_JANLWO010000618.1:0-1640 GCF_031364565.1 Chamaesiphon sp. OTE_20_metabat_361 | reverse complement strand
CGACGAGTTTATTTTCGATCGGCAATGCAGCTAATGGCTTACTTGTCAAGAACTTTGTCGCGGGCAAGGGTACCTGCTGGGGGAAATTTACCGCTGCTGGCTCCTGTAGACCTGTTGGTTTGGGAGTATCGAGGACAGCTTTGCCCAATACGCCGATCGCCCCGACGCATAAAGTTAGCAACAGCGATTGACGGGCAAGATTGCGCACAGAAATCATCACTCTGACTCCTGCGCTGACTCAGGCTTGAATAGATCGAGCAATACCCACACCAGTAAAACTAGTAACCCGGTGCCAATGACGGAAAACACCAGCGAACCCGAACCTGTATGCCAATACTCAAAAGCCGCCATCTGTTTTTGAGATACTAAAATTGCCATTAGCGATACCCGCATGGCATTTACCAGAAAGCCAATGGCGACGGCGGCGACAGGCAGCATCAATTTCTGAAACCATTTCCACGGTAGGGGCAATAGTGCTAAAAATAAAACTGACATCCCGAGTAATTGCGTCATTGCCACGACACCAGAACAGCCACTGTAAACTTGGACGCTACCACCTGGCAACTCCAGATTAATGCCATTTTGGGTCACGGCAACGCCCGAGTACCACAGCATCGAAGTCGCAAATTTAGCTGTCAGTGGTGCGGGATCGGTCAGCTTTGCCAGCAGTACTTCCGGGATGCCCGCAAAAAATAACAGCATAATCTCGCGCCCATATTCCCGCAGTCCCTGAAAACCAGCCGCGATCGTCGCCAGTCCAATACTAGCTAGAAACGGATACCCAATTAAAAAAGATTCTTCACAGTAGCCGCTACTTTTGAGCAACAATAGCGACAGCAACAGCGCCCCAAAGACACTGGCAACTGGCCCGGTATGGAACTGAAGTTTGTCCTTGCGTTCCCAAATTAGGTAGGCAGCAGTCGCCCAAAACAGCGTCGTGGTAATCTGACGATCGGAACTGCTCAGTTTGTAGATGAGGGTGAGATTTATGGCAATGACCGCCACACCAAGTACCAACAATAAAAAAGCTGGGGATGTGGGCGAAATACGTTTGAATAAAGCCTGTTGGTTCATACTGGCGATGATTTGGATCGATTACCCACATTGACGATTGAGCAAAGCTCACACTTCGCGAACGCACGAGATCGGGGCGTGGGGTTTCCCCATTACTCTAAGATTTAGAGTTGTTTTTGATGACAATATCCTATCACCATCAGCCGCACTCAGCCGCACTCAACTGCCGATCGCAAAGTGTCACTTTTGCTCGCTCGCGACCACATATAATTTAGTAGTTGTATCGGGATGAATGCTTGAATTATTGGTTGATGAAGTCCGAACCTGATGTCTATGGTATTAGCGATCTGGAGCGCGATCGTTACACCATCTGGGATGGAGTCCGTAATTACCAGGCTCGAAATTTTCTTAAATCCATGCAGGTTGGAGATTTAGCTTTTTTCTATCACTCCAATACGCAGCCGCCCGGTATCGTCGGATTGATGCAGATCGTTGAGTCTCAAGTCGTCGATCCCAGTCAATTCGATCCGACTGGGGACTATTATGACTCCAAAGCCACCACAGCCGCCCCTCGCTGGCATACCGTCAAAGTCGAATTCGTCCGCGCTTTTGGGGCGAAGATGACC
>NZ_JANLWO010000568.1:0-4330 GCF_031364565.1 Chamaesiphon sp. OTE_20_metabat_361 | reverse complement strand
CAGCGACATTTTTGACAACTCTACCGCCAGCTTTGGCAATTTTGCCGTCAGCACGCACGAAACTTATCCCCAATAGCAAATCTCGCACGCCGCCATAGCGATGTCTCAATGAGCCAGCATTAGCTGTGGCAATTATCCCCCCAATTGTGGCGCGGTCGGGATAAACTGGATCTAAGGGTAAAAATTGTCCGGCGGTAGCGAGTACTTCCTGCACTCGATCGAACTCCATCCCCGCTTCGACAGTAATTGTCAGATCCCCTACTGCATGAGCGATTAAGCGATCGAGCTTTTGAGTGCTGACGATTGATTTTGCACCTGCGACGATCCCGCCCCAGTCAAGTTTAGTACTATTTCCTGCCACGACGATCGGCGCTCGATCGGCATTGGCTGTAGCCACTAAGTCGGCAAGTTCTGCAACTCGATCGGGCATCGCAATCGGCAAAGAGATATCATTAACATTGTCGTCCATAAGATCTAAACTGGCGATCGGGATAGTATAGGCTAGTAGCATCGCTGGCTCGATCCAGACTATCACTATTTACCCCTGCACGATTACCGATTACCACCGACCAAAAATTCAGTATCGTCCATGATGATGTTGTGTTTGTCACCATCTTTAGTTCAAATTAGTTGGCAATTACCTGCAAATATTTCTCGCACGCTCGCTGCCGATAGCAGGTGGATATTCATATTAGTCGGAGCGCGGATACAGAGGCGATGGATGGCATCCCTTTACTGCCAGCCCAATCGCGCAAAATTCAGCTTGGCTCAAAGTTTAGCGATGGAGACGCAGTGGTGATAATCGAGCAAATAGTCGCGCAGATGTCCGAAAATTCCGTTTATTATGACGTCTTGACAGGTTTACCCTCCCGGTTACTCCTGAGTCAATCATTGAATCTAGCACTCGCCCAAATGCGCGATGGCGAAGTTTTAGCGGCGATCTTTTTAGGTTTAGATCGGTTTAAAATTATTAACCATGGCATCGGCTATCATGGTGGCGATCTTTTATTACAATCGGTCGCCAAACGGTTGAAATATACCCTCGGCACTCAAGCAATTATCGGCAGATGGAGTGGTGACGAATTTGCGATTTTTATTGCTGGGTTGAGCGACGTCACTGCCATCACCACAATTGCCGAGCGCGTCCTTTATTGTTTCGAGCTACCGTTTAAATTCGATCGGAGTTTTAGCACGCTTGAATCTAACTCTCTCTATGTTAAAGCTAGTATGGGGATTGCGATCGCCACTAGTCACCTCCAAGATAGCGACACCTTACTCAAACATGCCGATGCGGCTCTGAGTCTTGCCAAAAAGAGCGGTCGCAATAATTATGAAATCTATACCGAACCAGCCCCTTTAGCCTCCTTAGACACCGCTCCAGTCAAGAACCGATGGCAATTAGAATATCTCCTCGATGATGTCTGTGCGGCTTTAGCACATCCAGCAGTTGCCAATCCCGCGCCCCAGCAGTTTGACGATCGGCAATTACTGCTACATTATCAACCGCAATTAGATATCCACACTGGCAAAATTATTAGCATCGAAGCATTATTACGCTGCCGAGATGTATCGGCTAAACTATTAATTAATCCTGCTGACTTTATCCCACTTGCGGAAGAAAATGGCTCGATCTTACTCATGGGTGAATGGGTAATTAGAACCGCTTGTCAGCAGAAAAAAGTCTGGGAAGAAATGGGCTGGGAAGGTTTTTCGATCGCGGTTAATTTTTCAGTAAAACAACTTCAAAACCGCAAATTAATCGCGACTATTACTAATATTTTAGCAGAGACGGGACTCTCGCCAGCCGCATTAGAAGTCGAAATCACTGAAAGTATCGCGATTAAAGATTTGGAGCTGGCGATCGGAATTTTGAAATCGCTGCGAGAAATAGGTGTGAAGATCTCCTTGGACGATTTTGGCACGGGTTACTCTTCGTTAGCTATACTCAAGTATTTACCGCTAGATCGACTCAAAATCGATCGCTCATTTATTCGAGAACTACGGGCAAATACTGTCGATGCCGGGATTGTCAAAACTATTGTCGATTTAGGACATCAGTTGAATCTAAATGTAGTGGCTGAAGGGGTAGAAACCGTCGAACAATTAGAGTTCTTGCGATCGATCGATTGCGATACAGTTCAAGGTTTCCTATTCAGTCGTCCCCTGCCAGCAGTGGATCTACAAACAGCAATCGCTACAGGAAGTTATTGGCAGCATTAATTTCAGCCCGAGCGTTACTTCTAATTACAGTATTTACCAGCATCCTATCTATCTCAATCGCCAAATTATTGCTATCATTCAAATATCGATTAGTCGATCTCCTCCTCATACATTCACGATCTACTACTATCTTAGCTGGCTAATTTGACACTAAGAAAAAAGCAACTATTAATTAATTTCTGCAAACTATGACGTCAATTCAAGTGTATGGCATTCCGACCTGCGGGACTTGCAAAAAAGCCCTGCAATGGTTAGATGCACAGGAAATTAGTTATGAATTCATCAATACCAAAGAACGACCTCCCAGTCACGAACAAATTACTAGCTGGGTACAAAGTTTGGGCGAAAGATCGATGCGAAACACTTCAGGACAATCTTATCGATTGCTCGATGAAACTAAAGATGCCTGGAATGAAACCGAGTGGATAAAAGCTTTTAGTGAAGATGTCATGTTACTCAAACGACCGATTTTTGTTAAAGATGGCATCGCGATCGCTGTCGGTTTTCGAGATGTCGCGAAAATTCAAGAAAAACTTAATTAGTTAAATTAAAAAAGGTAGGGACAATTTATCGGCTCCTACCTTTTGTACTAAAAATGTGTCATTCTCTAAAGCCTGCTTGGTGCGCTAAACCGTCGGGGAACCCGACGAGCGCGCATCCGCTAAAACCTCAAGCCTAATTTCACTTCTTTGGTGGCCCTGCGGTGATGACAACTAATCGATCGGGTTGAATTAGTTCCTTAGCAACTTGGTTGACTTGTGCCAATGTGACAGCTTTAATCTTATTCGGAAATTCGCTAATTTCATTGGGGTTTAAATCGAAGACGGCATTACCGAGAGTTGCGCCAGCGATTTCGTCAGGGGAGGCAAGATCGACAGTATAGTTGCCAGAGATACTGCGTTTGGAGTTATCCACTTCGGCTTGGGTGACGCCTTTAGCTTGAAGATCCTTTAACAGTGCGATCGTGCTTTGAGTCGCCTTTTGAGCATCCTCTGGAGCGGTTTGCATTGAGATGATGAAGGTACCCTGACGTTTGCCAGCAGCAAAGCTACTATAGATGCCGTAAGTTAAACCTTGACGATCGCGAATTTCGGTACCCAGACGGCTGGAGAGGGTATCGCCACCGAGGATTTGATTTAATACCAAGGCGGAGTAAAAACGCGGATCTTTGCGATCGATCGCTTTATTGCCCAAGAGGGTAACTGATTGAGTTTTGCCAGGGAGCGCGGGGTTAACCTGCACCTGCGCGGTCGGTAATTGGGGAGTGGGATAATCGAGTTTGACTGCTTTAGCAGTGGCAGACCATTTACCCAAGTTGGCTTCTAATAAGCGTTGGACATCGGCAACTTTGAAGTCCCCGACGATCGCGAGCATCGTATTACTCGGGAGGTAGTGCTGACGATAAAAGGCTTGTAAATCTGTCCCCGTCAAACCAGTTAAGGTTTGAGCGGTAGGAAAAATTGTAAACGGGTGATTTTGGGGATAAATCGTCTGCTGGAATTTGCGCCGCGCCACGCTATTGGGGCTATCTAGTTCGAGTTTGAGACTTGTCAGCGCCCGTTGACGGCTGAGTTCAAATTTCTGGGCGGGGAAGTTAGCATTTTGGACGACATCACCTAATGTTTGCAACAGGATTGGTAAATCTTTAGACAAAGCATTCCCACCCAAGCCCACACCTTCGCGACTAGCCGCAAACCCCAGTCCCGCACCGCGATTTTCCAATGTTTTGGCGATCTTCAGGGCGGTTTGAGTTTTGGTACCACTCATCAGATTTGCCGCAGTTAGCGAGGCTAGTCCGGCTTTATCTGGCGTGTCGTATTCCGTCCCCGCTTGAATATTCCCGGTCAAAGTTACCGTCGGCGTACTGGCATCAGGGAGTAAGAATACCCGCAAGCCATTTTTGAGCTTCACCTCTTGGGGCAAGGTTTGCGTCTGGCTGATGCTATCGGCATCGAGTGGGGGGAGATATTTTGCCAGTTCGCTGGGGTCTACAGGCGTACCTGGATTGTAATTAGCGACTGTTTGGGCACCGCCACCGGGTGCTGCTGGTACTGCGGCGGTAATTTGGGTGGGTTCAAAAAAGCCGATCGTTTTTAGATTGGGTTGGAGA
>NZ_JANLWO010000542.1:0-12829 GCF_031364565.1 Chamaesiphon sp. OTE_20_metabat_361 | reverse complement strand
CCCCCGAATAAAAAAACGTCAAGAAAGGGGTGCCCGTAGGGCGGGGTGGGTAGATCTCCGCCGTAGTTACCAAATAGTTGAATGCGATTATTTACTAGCAACAGTAGCGATAACTTTCTGAGTACTTTGTTCGATCGCAGTTACCAATTTACCAACTTCTAGGGGCGTTTTTACAGGTGTTGCTGGTGGCATCGCTGCGGGCCATGCCGTGGTCAACTGCTTAAGATTGTCGGTAATTATTTTATGCTCTTCGGGACGATCTTTGGCCATCGCCGTGGCAATTTCTTTGTACAACATATTAGCATAAACGATAAAACCTCTAGAGTCCTGGTATTCGATCGCAGCTTTAATTTTGCCATCAGTAATTGCCGCACCATACTCAGAATTAGCAGTATCTAATAAGCCATTAATGACTTGTAGAACAAAGGCAGGAGATTTGCGTTGAGTTTCTGGTAATGCGGCAATTGCTCCATCGATCGATTGCATTGAGGATTTGAAATTCGTAGTCACCTTGGCATTATCTTTACCTCCAGCTTTTACGAGATCTTCAAGAGTAATCAGTGTGGTTTTAAATTCTTTGACTTTTCGCTCGGCTAGTTGGTCTGCTACATCTACATAAATTTCTTCAACTGGGTGGCCGATATGTGGTTCGGCATCTTTGACTTTGTTGAGATCGAGCAGTTCTTTAGCTACGAATAGATGTCCTTTCATCAGTCCCAATTTAACCATATAGTCAACATCTTTCTCGACGCCAGTTAAGACAATTTCTTCGGTTGTCACCATATCTTTAATCTGGTCAAATTGCTTTTGGTCGATAACTTTCTTCGACACCAACTCTTCCGGTGTTTTATAGGGACGTTCGGCTTGAATTTTATTAGATAAAGCCGGAACACCTAATTTAGCTTCAAATTTATCTAGTTCTGATAAAATCGCACTATTAATATTGATTTTTTTGCCACCACTATGTTTCATTCCAGCCATGTCTGATGTCGCAGCGGGAGTTACGGCGGGACTGGGGATAGTTGCTGTGGTTGTGGTTGTGGTGGTAGAAGGATTATTGCAGGCACTAATGACAATTGAGGCTGCACAAGCAATAATGGCTATTTTAATGTATTCTCTATTTTTCATAAAAATGGTGTCAAATATCGAGTCTTCGATTCAGGCAATTGCCAGCTAATTAGATTGGCTTATAAACTAGAGCAGAGCGATCTGCTCATTGGCAAAGCCGCTGAAGCATGGATTTCAAACTATTAAAGTAAAAATCGCTGCTATTTAGTCACCCTAATTGTGAACTTAATGAGAACTAATGTCAACTTATTTGCCATAAATTTCTATTAAGCAATTGGAATTACCTTAAATGCGCCCATACAGCCATTCTCAGCGATCGCATCTTGGTGGGGATGAAACATAAATTCGCCGGGATACTTAAATTCAAATTCCAAAATATGCCGTTCCGCCGTGCCCATCGTAATCACATCGGTGCTATGAGTGGGTTGTAGTGTCATCCCCGTCGGATATACCCGAAACATATTCGCATGGAGATGAAATGTTAAAGCGGGATCGATTTCGACCATATTTAAGACATATAGCCGAATTAATTGGTGCTGATAAATTTCGATCGGGTGCATCATATAGTAATCCGGCACCCCATTAAAAGCGTACAGCTCATTTTTGCCATCATCATTAGTATCGTACCCCCCCATCAGTAAGACCATTTCATCAGCCACCGGGCGAGGTTCGGGCGGATCGATAATCAACATTCCATACAAACCCTTCCCGATATGGCGCGTCACTGGGGCGACATGACAATGGTAGAGATGTACTCCATATGGTTCAGCCTCAAACTCATAGATCGTGCCCGTACCATTGCGAATCGGTTTGATCCCATCCATCGCGGCTGGATGAAAACCATGAAAATGCAACGAGTGAGCGTGCCCGGCACGGTTGAGAAAAGATACCCGAATCAGTTCGCCAGCTTTGGCTCTGAGCGTCGGTGCGGGTACTCGTCCGTTAAAATTCCAACTGTTAAATGACACAGCAGTATTTAACTGAAGCGTCGTATTGCCAGCTACCAATCTAAATTCCCGCACAGTCCGCCCGTTTTCCTGCTTGACGGTACCATAGTCAAAGTCCCGCAGCGTCTGCATCGGACTGAAAGTATTGCCCATCATCGGGCTATTGGTAGGGATGACGGGGATTCGCGCCGCAGCTTGGGGTTTGAGCGATTGCCAAGCGAGTGTGGCGGTAGTCAACCCCAATCCTGCCAAGCCGTATTTGAGTAACTGACGACGGTGCAGGAGCGGGTTGTGAACGAATCGTTGGCGGAGCCTTTCCAAGGGAGAATCGAGATTAGACATCAATGCTAATAATAAGTTTCAACACCTATTGAGAAAAGATCTTACCTAGTTATTATAGCCAGTGAGGAAACTATCGACATCCTGTAAAAGTAAACCGATATTGGCTCAGGTAGACAATTTAAGAATTAAGTTTTGTCGAACTAATTAACTACTCTCTGTCCTCTGAGACATAATTAATATCAGACTTGCCCGAGGACACTATATATTACTAAAATCTAAAATAGACTCAGCCGTAATCTTTGCTTGTTCGAGATGGGGAACGTGTCCGCAATTATCGATCCATTCAAGGCGAGCTTTTGGCAAACGATCGAGGAATAATTGTGCTGTTTTGACTCCTAAGATTCGATCTTGCTTGCCCCAGAGAATTAAAGTTTCTTGCTGAATTTCTGACAATCGATCGAGCAAATAACCATAGCCACCGCTCCGCGTAAATGCAATCAAAGCCTCGCGCCAATTGGGCATTTCTAAATGCAGCGCCGCGCATAATTGCGCGTCGGCGGTGGCGAAAGATCGATCGAAATAAGCTTTCTCACTGACACTTTGGCGTACTTTCGGACTCGATAGAAACTTGGTGGCTAAATTGCCTAATGGTTGAATCAGAAACTTACCCATTGCAGGTGGTTGGGTGAAGCCAGCACTATCAATCAAAACTAATTTATGGACGGCGATGGGATTATTTAAGGTAAATTCGATCGCGGCGGCACCACCCATCGAGACACCAACTAAAATAATTGGCTGTTTGATTTGAGTTTGCCAAAATGCCTCTAGATGAGTGCGAATACTTGTCGAACTAAATGGACAATCGGGCGATCTTTCGGTAAAGCCAAATCCTAAGAGATCGATCGCCCAAACTTCCCGCTCTGCTGCAATAATTGGCATAATCCGCCGAAATTCCAAGATCGAACTGTCGAATCCATGTAAAAACACGATTGGGATACCACCTGTCCCCAGACGCACATAACTACTCGCAATTGTGGCTAGCAGCAAGGATGTCAAGATATCTGTCCGCTGGATTTTACTGGCAAATTCGATCGATTCTGGCTCTGTAAGTCGCTGGGCGCTCGGGGGTAGGAAACTAGGAAACATGGATGGCTAAGAGTGCAATTGTCTTTAATTATCCTCGATCGCGGCGATCGCTCTACTACAATAGTACTAGTCAAATCAACAGACTCGATCGGAGCAGAGCATCCTGAATATGGCTATGTCTAAAACTCTTACTAATTTGGATGACTCGCTCTCACAGGTAGTCATCGAGTCGCCCGCCAATCTTAAATACTGGACAGTCCAAGAATATCACCGGATGAGCGATCTGGGTATTCTCGATCCTAGTCAACGGACTGAATTAATTGCCGGACAAATCGTACTAATGACTTCAAAAGGAACTCCCCACGTCATCACGCTTCAACTTTTAGCAACTAACATCCAAGCGCAACTTGGCACTACTGCTCTGATTCGGACTCAAGATCCGATTCGACTCGACAACTTCTCGGAGCCAGAACCAGATCTGGCGATTGTCAAAGGCAGCATCTTAGACTATGCCCAAGCTCATCCTGGTGCTGAAGATATTTATCTCGTCATCGAAGTCGCTGACTCTACACTCAAACAAGATTGTGAAGTCAAAGATAAACTCTATGCTCGATCGAGCATCGTCGAATACTGGGTGATAGATATCAAAAATCGCCAGGTGCAAATCTTCCGCGATCCTACGCCGACAGGCTACAGTAGCCAGCTAATTCTCACAGAAACCCATTCGGTGTCACCGTTGGCATTTCCGGAGATTAGCGTCGCAATCGAGTCGATTCTACCACCAGCACAATAGGTATTTCTAGATCTTGGATTTAGGCGATGACTTCAACGGTGGCTGAGCGAAGCCGAAGCCACCACGACCCCTAGATTAGTTAAAACTAATCGCCCCAGAATAAACCGAGCCGCGTTGGATGTCTAGTGTAATCACTGTGCCGCCGCGAATGCTATCTGTCGCACCCTTGACACCCACAATGACGGGAATATCCAAACGTAGTCCTAAGACCGCTGCATGACAGGTTAAACCATCATCTTCCACGACGATCGCACTAGCTTTGCGGATGGCGTCTAGATACTCGGCATTAGTTGTCTTGGTAATCAGGATATCCCCTTTATTAAAGTGAGCGACATCCTTGGCGGTGCGGGCGACGTGGGCGGCTCCAGTGACTAAACCATGTCCGATGCCGATCCCTTGTCCGAGGACAGCGGTGACGACTTCGACTTTGACGAGATCGGTAGAACCAGCAACACCTTGAGTCCCGGAGGTAATCACGACCAGATCGCCTTCATGGAGGAGATTGCTCTTTCGGGCCATCGCGATCGCCGCTTGAAAGTTGTCGCTAACGTTGGCTAAATCGAGCAGGAGCATCGGTTGCACGCCCCAAACGAGCTGGAGTCTCCGCGCCACATCAACGTGCGGTGTGACAGCGAGAATCGGCTTGGAGGGACGGAATTTGGAGACGCTGCGGGCGGTGGCTCCGGTTTTGGTGAAGGGGATAATCGCGGCGGCTCCGAGTTGTTCGGCAATGTTGCCGACGGCTTCGCTGATGGCGTTGGGAATCGATCGCTTATTGTCTTCCCAGCGTTTGGAGAGTTTTTCTTTTTCGGTTTCTAGAGCGATGCGCGCCATCGTTTGGACGGCTTCGATGGGATAGATGCCGACGGCGGTTTCATTGGAGAGCATCACCGCATCGGTACCATCTAAAATCGCATTGGCAACATCCGAAATTTCGGCGCGAGTCCCACGCGGGTTATTCACCATGCTATCGAGCATCTGAGTAGCCGTGATAATTGGAATCCCCATCCGATTGGCGGTGGAGATTAATTGTTTTTGGATTCTGGGGACTTGCTCGGCGGGCATTTCTACGCCCAAATCGCCGCGTGCGACCATTACACCGTCGCAGAGGGCAAGGATTTCTTCCATTTGTTCGATCGCTTCATGTTTCTCGATTTTGGCGATCACGGGGACTTCTTTACCCGCATTGGCGATCAGTTCTTTGATTTCGAGGATATCGGCGGGGTTGCGGACGAAGCTCAGCGCTACCCAATCGACACCTTGATCGAGTCCAAACATTAAATCGATGCGATCTTTGTCGGTAAGTGCTTTAATTGACAAGTAAACACCCGGAAAATTGACACCCTTATTATTGGATAAAGGGCCGCCGACGACTACTTCACAGTGCAACTCACTTGTCGCCCGATCGACTGCGGTGACGATCATCTCGACCTTACCATCGTCGAGCAAGATTGTCGAACCTACAGGCACTTCATCAGCGAGGGTATCGTAAGTGACCGAGCTGAGCGTTTGCGTCCCCGGCACGATCTTACTAGTTAGGGTAAAGGGATCGCCATTTTTGACCACGATCGCACCATCAGCGAATTTACCCAACCGAATTTTCGGCCCTTGTAAGTCTTGTAAAATACCGACGGGCTGCTCTAGTTCATGAGATATCTGCCTAATCAAGCGAATATTTGCCAAATGATCGTCGTGAGTACCGTGAGAAAAATTGAGCCGCAGAGTCGTCGCTCCAGCTTGAATCAATTGTTTCAGGACTTCAGGGCTACTAGTTGCTGGCCCAATGGTAGCAACAATCTTAGTTCGGCGGAGGGAATCTCGCAATTGCATGAAGTTACAGTCAAAGGAGCGAAGGATCGGATACAAGGTGGTAATCTTGGCATAGCTTATGCTTGGCGATCGGGTCGTACCACCGATCGCAGCTAACCAAGATCGCGGCTTTTGAGCAATCGGTGTCTGAATTAGTCACCGAGAACACACCAGATGGTACCACACAACCGCGATCGGTTGCAGTCGATCGAGCGATAAGTTTAGAAATTTTTTTTGAACTTATGGAGCTAGAACGCACGGATGTAATAAGATCTTTATGTTGTAACAAACAGTAGATAATTAGAGGGGAACTAGATGTCGGTTTGGAGTCGATTTTTGGGATAAATAAGATTGAGACGCAGAATCCAGATCGCGATCGATACATGAGGGTCTTTGCCTCCTGCCAATTGGCTGCTCCAAACCAACCATATCCACCACTGTCAACCGATCGCAAGCCATCATGACAATCGGCAAAACACCTCATCAGCCACCATTAATCCTGATTGTCGATGACGATGATTTGGTCAGATCGATTCTCTGTCAGAAAGTACAGGATGATGGTTATCAGGTGCAGACTGCTCGCAATGGCGAAGAAGCGTTAATTATCTACCAAGCAATTCAGCCAGACTTAGTATTGATGGATGGGGTGATGCCGGAAATGGACGGCTTTGAGTGCTGCGAGCAGCTACAACAGCTTCCTGGCGGCGATCTGACTCCAGTATTGATGATTACTGGATTAGATGATAGCGCCTCACTCGATCGGGCTTATGCTGTCGGGGCAGCAGATTATATTACCAAACCCATTCACTGGGCGGTCTTGCGTCAACGCGTCAAGCGAGTCTTGGATCAGTCGCATCTGCATCGCGCATTAGAAGCCTCGAATTTAGCCTTGCGGCAAAAATCCGCAGAACTTCAGCACCAAAATCATCTCCTCGAACAGTCCAAAAAAGCCGCAGAAGCAGCCAATAAAGCTAAAAGTGCTTTTTTAGCAGCAATGAGCCACGAGATCCGCACGCCGATGAATGGGGTGATCGGGATGACTGGATTATTACTCGATACCGATCTGACATCCCAACAACATGAGTTTGTCAGTACGATTCGTCATAGCGGCGATGCTTTATTGACGCTAATCAATGACATTTTGGACTTTTCCAAAATTGAATCGGGTAAATTAGAACTCGATTATCAACCGTTTGATATCCGCGATTGTATCGAAGAAACCCTCGATATCCTCGCTCCCAAAGCCGCCGAAAAAAATCTCGAACTTGCCTATCTGATCTACAAAAATACCCCGAGTTGGTTGTATGGTGATGTCACTCGGATTCGGCAGATTTTAGTCAATCTGATTGGTAATGGATTGAAGTTTACCAATACTGGTGAAGTGATCGTCGGCGTAACGGCAAGACAAATTAGCGTTCCCGATCGAGATCCGGTAATTACTACCGACGAGCCGACTTATGAGGTGCGGTTTGTGGTTAAAGATACTGGAATTGGCATTCCGCAAGATAAAATCGATCGCTTATTCAAAGCTTTTAGTCAAGTCGATTCTTCAACGACGCGCAACTATGGCGGTACGGGGTTGGGGCTAATTATCAGCCGGAGATTGACCGAATTGATGGATGGTAAAATGTGGGTCGAAAGCAGTGGTGATGGCGGCGGATCGAGTTTCTTTTTTACGATCGTTGCCAAGGCGGCTCCACCTTCAGCCCAATTCTGTCACAAGCAGCAGCACCAATCGACACAACTCGCAGGCAAACGCCTATTAATCGTTGAAGATAATGCCACCCATCGCAAAATATTGACTCTGCAAGCCCAATCTTGGGGGATGCACGCTCACGCGACTGAATCTGGAGCCGAAGCCCTCAAATTACTCAATTTACGCGGACATTTCGATCTGGCAATTTTAGATATGCAGATGCCCGAAATGAACGGCTTGATCCTCGCCCAAAAAATTCGCGAGTTTGTCGAATATCAACATTTGCCATTAGTAATGCTCAGCTCGGTGAGCATCAGCAAAGCGGAAATTGATGCCGCTCGCGTGGATTTTGCAGCAACTTTAAATAAACCCATTCGTCAGTTTCAATTGCAAGATGTCCTCGGACAGATCTTAACTGAAGATCGACCGCAATCCCGATCTCAATCACTCGATCGTCGGATTGCCATTCCCAAACTCAAAACGTCAAATTATGATTTCGATCGAGCGACCTTTCCATTACGAATTTTGCTCGCTGAAGACAATCTTGTCAATCAAAAAGTCGCCATCCACATGCTCAAGCGGATCGGTTATCAAGCTGATATCGTGATGAATGGTTTAGAAGTCCTCGAACGCCTTCATCAACATGCTTATGATGTGATCCTGATGGATTTACAAATGCCCAAAATGGATGGGATGGAAGCTACTCGCCGGATCTTAATAGAATTTCCCGAACATCGTTGTCCGACAATTATTGCGATGACGGCAAATGCGCTCGAAGGTGATAAGCAAGAATGTTTAGCCGCCGGGATGCACGATTATGTAACTAAGCCTGTTAAAATCGAGCAATTAGCTCATGCGTTGAGTCAGTGTCAACCATTATTGTTGTTTTAGGCTTTAGGCTTTAACGAATAGGTATTAGTCGTGTCGAGCCAGTAGGGTGGGCAGTGCCCACCAAATATGCTTCAGATACTATTTTTTTAATAATTAACTGCATTTAAATAATTAAATAACAGGTGACGAGCGGATTTATGACGGTTTTTAAGTTGTTAAATAAAGTACGTTATGTCTTTTCAGTATGAGTACACGATTCAATTTCGGGATACTGATGCGGCGGGGGTTGTTTATTTTTCCAATATTATTTCGATTTGTCATGTTGGCTATGAGGCCGCATTAATTAAATCGGGAATCGATCTCAAGCTGTTTGTGAATAACTCCGATTTTGCAGTCCCGATTACGCATGTGTCGGCTGATTTTTTGAAACCATTATATTGTGGCGATCGAGTAATTATCGAACTTACTCCCCAGTCGATCGATAGTTTTAGATTTGAAATTAAATATCGGATTTTAACTGAAGCTAGTCAAGTAGCAGCCACGGCGATAACTAAACATGTCACGATCGATCCCACGACACGCAAACGGATAGAATTACCCGTACTCCTAACAAATTGGATCGAACAGTGGAGCTAGCGTCAATCTTTACGGAATCCTCGATCTACAAGTGTATCTTTAAATAAACTGCTCTAAATTTATCTTTTGACGCTAAATGCTCTCTCCTAAATCTATCCTCACAATCGTCATCTCCACCATCGGGATTGCTTGTGCTAGTGCTGGTGTTGCTAGTGCTGAAACCATCATAACCCCTAGTTTTGAAATCAAAATTACCAGACAGTGTGCAGAAGGAAATGTCAGTTGCGATCGCGTTACTTATGTCGGCAGAGATTTAAATACAGGTAAATCGATTCGGCTGAAAGGAAGAACGGTAAATAGTAGTAATAGCTATCGGTTTCTAGGCTATGAATTTCGCAATGGTAAATATCTTTACTCGATTACAACTGATAATGTGTTACGGGTTTATCAAGGTAAAAAACTGATATTACAGGAACAAGGCACTGCTATTAATGATTGATTGATTAGTCGATAATAGTCGATCGATCGAGAAGATCGATGCGACTGCACTCATCTATCAATGTATTTATGCTCGCCATTAACCGCCAGGGATTGCGCCACAGGAATGGTGCAACAATGACAGCTTCATAGGGATTTCGCCCCGATTGCTTGACGGTAGCAATCGCCAATTCACGGGAGTACCCACGTCCGGCGATGAGCCAAGCTGCTAAAATTTGTCCCGTGCGTCCAATGCCACCACCACAATGAACGACGACGCGTGCGGATTGTCGATCGGCACGGCTGAGAAATGGTAGAATTTGGTGAAGTAGGACTTGGCGATCGACAACTTGAAAATCGGCGATCGGTGCCCAACAAATTGCATCAGATCCGAAATGCTGGCGATAGACGTTTAGTAAATCTGAATAGCGATCTAGCTGCGGTTCAGATAATAAACAGCAAACTCGGCTAATCTGCTGACTCTGCATAAACTCGATCCATGCTTGAACCTGTGCGCGAGCATAGCCAGGTCGAGCAGCACCAAACACGAACGATTCATTTGTGGTAGCGGCGGAAAAATTATACATAAGATACTTAACAATTACAATCGGGATCGAGACATGGAAACGTTGCCGAACAAAGTTATCCCCTAATTCTCTACCCGCGATCGCCGCCTAGATGTTATAGTGAGTGCCGATATCGATCCCTAATCTCTCATTCTTGGCACATGTCTACATTTCCGATCGTGCCGCATCTGAGCGGTTATTGGCAAGACGCATTTAATTTAAAGCAACACCTTCAGCAATTTTTAGATATCGATTCAAGTCAATTAGAAGCAAAGTTTGCGACTGCTTTACAAGATTTAGCCGAACTCGGACGCCGCGATTTTGATTGGGAAGATGCTAGTAAATTTTATCGCGATCGCGTGGGTGAGGCTTATTTATTTGAGTTGGCAACTTGGCATCTCACCAGTACCGATTATATCGGCGATACGCTCAAATTGATCGCCGATCGAGCAAGCGGAACTGTCTTGGATTTTGGTGGAGGTATCGGTACCCACGCGATCGCCGCAGCCTTATGTCCCGAAGTTTCACATGTTATTTATTGCGATATCAATCCAGTAAATTATAACTTTGTCAGCCATCGGATTCAACAGTTAGGTTTAGAAGCCAAGATTACTTGCTGTACCGCCTTAGATCCCACCCAAAGATTCGATACAATTACTTGTTTCGATGTGATGGAGCATCTACCAGATCCGAGCCAGCAGTTACTTCAGTTTCAGCAGCTCTTAAACGATGAGGGGAAAATGATTACTAACTGGTATTTCTCCAAAGGCTCCAACCAAGAATTCCCCTTCCATCTGGATGACCCCAAAATTATCGATCGCTTTTTTAGAACTTTACAGGTCAATTTCTTAGAAGTATTTCACCCTTATTTTATCACTACTCGCTGTTATCAAAAAATGTTGAGATAATTATGCTTATAGCCATTTTCTTGACTTTAGATCGATAGAGTAGAATCGATTGTCGATCGAATCGATCGCGCGTAAACCCTAGCTGGTGGTCAATGCCCACCCTACTGGGACGACTTTTCTATAATAATAGCTAACAACCCAATTCTCAATTCTCAATTCTCAATTAAGCAGTACCTTTAAACAGTCCTTGAGGACGGAACAATAAAGTTAATACCATTAAAATGAGCGCGATCGCCAGCTTATATTGAGAGCCAACAATCGGCACAGAAACCTCTTGAGCGATGCCGATAATAAATGCCCCAGCGATTGCGCCATAAGGATTACCAATCCCGCCCAATGTTACTGCGGCAAACATTGGCATAATCAGAAACCAACCCATATCGGGACGGACATTAGTCACCAATCCATACATTTGTCCGCCCAAACCCGTCAAACTCGCGGAAATAATCCACGTCCACAAGACAACTTGTTCGACATTAATACCCGTCACGCGCGCTAGATCGATGTCATCAGCAACCGCCCGCATCGCTTTACCAATTTTGGTATTCTGAAGTAGAAAATGCAATCCAGCGATCGCGACGAGCGCCAATCCCAGCACGACTAAATTATAGAACTTAATCTTAATCCCAAATAGATCGATCGCTTCACTCACAGGCAAATTGTACCGCTTAGCATCGCTCCCCCAAATTAATAAAATTCCATTGCGGAGAAATAATGCCAACCCAATCGAAATAATTACCAGCGTGGTAGATGTTGCGCGTACCCGCCGCATTCGCTTCCACACAACTACTTCGGTCAAGAGCGCGACGCCTACCGTCGCCACAATACCGATGAGCATCGATATCCAGATATTATTTAAAACTGGAATCGGACTCAGATTCAGCATCCAGGCGACAAATGCCCCCAAAGTCATCAAATCCCCATGAGCAAAGTTTGACAGGCGCAAGATGCCATAAGTCAAAGTCAAACCAACTGCGCCCAGGGCAATAATACTACCGAGGGCTATGCCATTTACAATCAATTGGGGATCCATATTCTGTCTATTATCGCTGGAAAGATCTTATCGTAGCTCGATTGGGGTCAGGTGGTTAAGTCGATCTGCTCACACTGTTACTAGTGGAGAGTGGAGAGTGGAGAGTGGAGAGTGGAGAGTGGATAGTGGATAGTGAATAGTGGATAGTGAATAGCCATTAGAGCAGACATTGCTAGCCTTACTGTTAAAGTAAATAACTGCCGACCTAATTCTCAATTCTCAATTCTCAATTCTCAATTAAGATGGTGCCGAACCGCGACAGATGCGATTATCCCACCAGATATTATTGGTACCCGGTCGCGTACCGTAGCTGGGTGTAACGCCGTAACTACTGCCCTGAGCGTGGCCCATTGTAGACGCGATCGAGCCGTAAAGTTTGTTGAGATTAAAACAGCGCGGATCGCAGTGTCCTTCGGGGTCAAAGTTATCTAAAGCAAAGTGAGTAGTCAGTTGGGGGAATTTGCCAGCAGCCAGAGCGGCGCGGAGATAAAGACCCAGCGCCGAGCCATACTGATTGTCCGAATAGGGTGGCGTCGGGAGGGTGGCAATGTTAGGATTCCTGGCGCTACAAGTATTTTGATTGCCACGTTCGGAACGGGCACCAACTTGGACGATCTCGGCGGCGACGCTGGATTTGACACGGCTATTGCGGACGTTGAAATAATTGCTCAAGGGCGCACAGGCGTTGCCGATGCTGGCTGCTTGACCGGGACTCGCAACCGACTTATCGCCGCTGTTGTAACGGTTACAGATCGAT
>NZ_JANLWO010000504.1:0-2128 GCF_031364565.1 Chamaesiphon sp. OTE_20_metabat_361 | reverse complement strand
GCCCGCTGAATTAGCGGCACTGCGGGCAAAATATCAGATCGATCGCTTGTTGCAGCAGCCACCCCGACATTCTGCTGACTTGTTCGCCCAGATCGAATCTGCCGATCGCGCCTGGGAACAAGCGCGTGCCCAGAGACAGTCGGAAGATACAAATGATACTGACGATCTCCGTAATCTCCCTTTCTAGAGCGAGGGTGATGGGGATTGTTGAAAAGCGCATTGCCCCCCATTCCCCAACCCCAAACCCCGAATGAAGAAACTTACCACCATTGCGACTACAATTTTACTGCTGAGTATGGCAACAACGGCTAATGCCGAAAATATCTCGCATCTGCGCCAACTGCTATCAACAAAAAGCTGTCAACAGTGCGACTTAGCAGGTGCTGGACTCGTGACTAACGATTTAGCTGGTGCTAAATTAGAGCGGGCAAATCTCGTCGGTGCCAATCTCTCTGGTGCAAATCTGGCTGGTGCGGACTTACGCGGTGCTAATTTAGCAGGTGCATCGCTCAATGGTGCGAATCTCACAGGCGCAGATTTACGCGGTGCGAATCTCAATGGTACGGATTTGCGATCGGCTTATCTGACTAATGCGAACGTGCAGGGTATCGATGTCCGCGCTGCTTATCTAGAAGGTGCTGTGGGTATTCCCATGACGCTGGGTACCGCCGATGACTTTTATAAGTGGGGCTATGCTGCTTGGCAAAAGAATGATTTTGCTGGTGCGGTGACAAATTACGATCGCGCCATCGGACTCAATCCCCAGCTCACAGGTGCTTATATTGCACGATCGATGGCGAGGTTTCGACTTCAGGATGATGAGGGTGCGATCCAGGATGCAATGGTAGCGGAGCGGTTATATTTTGCTAAGTCCGATCGTCAGGGTACTCAAGTCGCTCAAGCACTGATTGCTAAAATTAAGCTGGCTAGCAAGCCAAGTGATACTAATGTCAATCCTGGTAATGGCAATATGGTGGATCTGATTACGGGTTTGAGTTCGATGTTACTCAAGTTTTTCTAAACATCATGTTTAATTACTGATATCTTGCACCATAAGTAGGGTGGGCACTGCCCACCACATAGGTTTCAGCTATTACCTCTTACCTCTTACCTCTTACCTCTTACCTCTTACCTCTTACTCCCTACCCCCTATCCCCTAGCCGATCGAGATTTGAGCTAAAATCTTTGCACTTAGCAAATTGTTTGTAATGACTCAACTTCTTGGCTTTATTCCCAGTGCGCGGACATTGTGGCTGCTAGCAGGTGGCGGCGGATTGACGATGGTACTTGCGGTTTTAATTCCCGGCGCACAAGGGATCGCGATCGCGCTGACGTTTGCTTGGTACATTGGCATTCTAGTGTTAGCAGGAGTCGATGCTTGGCTCAGTCGTGCCGATCGCGTGCAGGTGAGCCGCAGTCCGATCGGGAAACTGTCGATCGGGCGTGATAATCCAGTTTCACTAACGGTTCAAGCCGTGTCAGTACCTGGGAAGGTGCGCCAGTTTAACTATCAGATTCGGGATGGGGTACCGCAAGATCTGCCGGGAACGCCGGAATTAATTGCTGGAGTTCAAAATACTGGTACGAGCGACACGATCGCCTATACAGTCCATCCTTACCGCCGTGGCGAGTACGATTGGCAAGGGATATATGTCCGCCAATTGAGTAGGTGGGGGTTGGCTTGGCAACAATGGCGGGTAGATGCCGCGCAAGCCGTGGCTGTCTATCCGGATTTGATTGGGTTGAAAGCGCTTTCGATTCGATTGGCGCTGCAATCTAGTGGAGCCATGCGCCAAGCGAGAAAGCGGGGGATGGGGACGGAATTTAGCGAGTTGCGCGAATATAATAGTGGCGACGATCCTAGATCGATCGATTGGAAAGCTACCGCTCGCCGCAATCGTCCGCTGATCCGCGTGCTGGAACCCGAGCAAGAACAAACGGTGATTATCTTACTCGATCGCGGGCGGTTGATGACGGCGAATATTCAGGGCTACAAGCGGTTCGATTTTGGCTTGAATGCGACGCTATCGTTGGCGCTGACGGCGATTCAACGGGGAGATCGCGTTGGGGTGGGGGTGTTCGATCGCTATTTGACGACTTGGATTCCGCCCCAGCAGGGACAAAATCA
>NZ_JANLWO010000493.1:0-4872 GCF_031364565.1 Chamaesiphon sp. OTE_20_metabat_361 | reverse complement strand
TAGCTAAACCTTGCCCCGTTTTGAGGTTGGTAAAAATAAATGGTTTGTCTCCACGCATCTTGATACTATCGCGCTGCATAATCCCCAGATCTGCCCCAACTTGCTCGGCAAGGTCGATCTTATTAATGACTAATAAATCTGACTTAGTAATGCCGGGGCCACCCTTACGGGGGATTTTATCGCCACCTGCAACATCGATCGTGTAGATGGTCAGATCTACTAGTTCGGGACTAAAGGTAGCCGCGAGATTGTCGCCGCCACTTTCGAGGAAAACTATCTCTAAATCGGTAAATTGCCGCTCTAATTGTTCGATCGCCGCAATATTCATCGAGGCATCTTCGCGAATCGCTGTATGCGGACAGCCACCAGTTTCCACACCAATAATTCGCTCTGGTGCTAATGCCTGACTCCTCACTAGAAACTGAGCATCTTCTTGAGTGTAAATATCATTGGTAACTACCGCCAACTGATAGCGATCGCGTAATTGCTTACACAAACCATCTAGTAATGCAGTCTTACCCGAACCAACAGGACCAGCAATGCCAACACGGAGGGGATTCATAGGGGAGTTAGGAGTTGGGAGATGGGAGTAAAGGGTAAGAGGTAGGAGTTGGGAGTTGGGAGTTGGGAGGTGGAAGTAGAGAGTAAGAGGTAGGAGGTAGGAGTTGGGAGGTGGAAGTAGAGAGTAAGAGTAAGAGGTAAGAAAACAATCTCCCCGTCCCCCCAACTCCCAACTCCCAACTCCCATCTACCCTCTAATTTTCCGATTGGCACTTATCTTCCGCACAGGAGACGGTAATTTGACCAATTGCGGCGCGGCGATCGTACTTTTGAGTCTTCAGATAATCGTCATTACTTTCGGGATAGTCGCCAGCAAAGGAACGAGTGCCTACTGGTTTGGGGCGAAAAGCTAAACCATCAGGATGCTGGTTGAAGTTGATAAACTCGCGCGATTCATTTTCTTTGCTCATCGAGAGCGTCGCGCCGCCGCCGTAGACCGATGCGGCTTGTCCGATGGGCGTACCAGGGCCGACGCCTTTTGCCGTGCGGTAGTTAGGATTGTCGGTCATCAGATGTTGAATCCGATCGGCATCGGTAAAATTGGTGCCAGTGGGATAGGGAATATAGTATTGTACAGCCCCGGCTTTAGTTACGGCGATCGCATCAAATCCTTCAATAAAATTGGTTTTAACTGGGAACTGATATCCAGTGCCGATTGTTGCTTTGAGTTCCTTAAAAGTCATCCCAATTTTGGCAGATCCAATGCCCACTGGCGTAATTTCTCGATCTGGTGCTGCGGGCAGCTTGATTTTGGTAATTGGTTCGGTTTTAGAATTTGTTTTGACGCGCACTGGTTCGGGGACGATGGGAATCGCCACTGGCGTCGGTGTGGGATAGATAGATTTGGGTAAAGCCGCAATTTTTGGTGTATCTGGCGATACTGGGACGGTTTTAGGAGTCTCGATCGCGGCTGGCGCGGGTTGTGTTGCAGGCGGTAATTGTTGTGGGGGCGGAGCGACAGGCGATGGCACCGCAGGTGTCACGATGGGTGTCGGTGTAGCGGTGGGGATATTCGTTGCTGTTGGCTGGTCTTTTTTGCCGCAAGCTACCAATCCACAGATTGTTAATAACCCAAGGGTGCAGTAAATTCGTCGTTTCATCGCTACTACCCAGCTAGTGAGAATTTCAAAAATAATACTTTAGAATCTAATTCTACCGCTAGTGAGTAGTTGATAACCACTAGCAAATGCTAACATCGCGACCACAAATGTCCATAGACTAGTCGGCTGCAAAATTACGGCACTATTTAAGAAAACTAAGATAATCCCAATGGCGATAAAAAACCAGCCAAAGTTCCCCAACTCCCGTCGCCAAAAGGTCAGCGAACCAACCCCTGCAAGTAGCGCTAATACTGAAGCTGTTGCTGAGGTTTTCTGCAACCAGCTACTATAAAGGTGGGTATTGAAGATGATATTTTGACCCAGAAAATAAACACTGACAATAATTAGTCCCAAACCCAAAATGGTAGACATTACACTTGCTCCTAATGTTAATTTAAGCGATCGACTCGAAGATCTTTAACGTACCCACATCTTCACTCCCGACCCCAATCGCGATCTTGTCAGCTTACTAATTCCAGATAGTGGATAGCTTGCACTGAGCGACAGCCGAAGTGTGGCTGGTGGATAGTGGATAGTGGATAGTGAATAGTACTTAGGTAGGTCGGCACAATTATTTTAACTACTAGAATCATCTGAAACCTAGATGGTGGATAGTGGATAGTGGATAGTGGATAGTACTTATGATTAGGTTTTGAGTCTATTTTTATGTACTGGTGCAAGAGGTAAGCTTACCCATTACCTTTTACCTCTTACCTCTTACCTCTTACCTCTTACCCCTTCCAACTAGCCGCCAAAATTAGTGCTAGCCTAAAAGAATGATTCCCCGATCGGGCACCTAGAACATGAGTAATTCTGAGACAGTCCCCTCTCCATTAGTACCCTCAGCCAAAGACGATCGCCCCGAGACAGACTGCGATCGGGCTAGAGCGAGCTTACAGCAAAGTTTATCTCGATATGCCGCCGATAAGGTCGGCACGGTTTCTCCTAGCTTGCAGGGCGATTTAGACACCTTAGCGGCGACTTTAGCCAAGTTAGAGCAGAATAATTATCGGATTGCGGTATTTGGATTGGTCAGTCGCGGTAAATCGGCGGTACTCAATGCTTTAGTAGGGGAAAAGCTGCTCGAAACTGGACCACTCAATGGGGTAACGCGGTTTCCGCGATCGATCCACTGGTCGCCAGATGGAATTATGCAAATCGATCTGATCGATACCCCTGGCTTAGATGAAATCGACGGGGATGCCCGCGCTAAAATGTCGGCGGAAGTTGTCGGACAGGCGGACTTAATTTTATTTGTGATTGCCGGAGATATCACGCAATTAGAATATCAAGCCTTACGCGAATTGCGGCAGGCACACAAACCATTACTACTCGTATTTAATAAAGCCGATCTGTATCCCGAGCAAGCGCAACAAGAAATCTACCAACAGTTACGCAACTTAAGCGACAATAGCCTCGGCGATGAATTATTGCAACGATTGGTATCGGCTGATGAAGTCGTCATGGTTGCCGCAGATCCCACCCCAATGCAAGTGCGGATCGAATATCCCGACGGCACGAAGAAATTTGAATGGGAAAAGTCAGCACCTCAAATCGAACCACTCAAGACTAAAATTAAAGACTTATTAGCCCGTGAAGGTCGTTCTTTACTGGCGGTTAATGCTTTAGTGCAAGCGCGATCTGCTCAAACAAATTTAGCCAAAAATACCCTCACAGATCTTCAAGCCGAAGCCAATAGTTTAGTCTGGGAATTTGCCAGGTATAAAGCAATAGCGGTTGCTGCTAATCCGATCGCGATTTTCGATGTTTTAGGTGGGGTGTTTGTCGATTTCATGCTGATTCGATCGCTAGCAAAGTTATACAATCTCCCGATGACTAAGTATGAAATCAAAAAGTTACTCAATGGAATTTTGTTTAGTAGTGGGAGTTTATTGCTAGGTGAATTAGTGACTGGAATCGCCTTTGGTGTGGGCAAAACAACCGCACTGCTCATCGGTTCGAGTGTCAATTTTGCCGCACTTCCCGGTTATCTAGGTGCGGGCGCAATTCAGGGTGCGATCGCCGGATATGGGGCGTACATGGTGGGAAAAGCCGCTCAAACTTATCTAGCAGCAGGTTGTACTTGGGGACAATTGGGCGCTAATACCGTCATTCGCGAAATCCTCGATCGCGTCGATGATGCGACGATTATCTCTCGGCTGCGGGATGAGTTATTGCCAGTACCAGCATCGCCAAATCCGCCACAGTCGCCCGCTCAATTGTAGATTTTGGGATGATCTAGAGGTATTAATCTGGTAGATTGTTAGGGCGCGTCTCATCCAGCTTTGATATATTAAGAAAGTTGAAGCCAAATCACGATTTCATCGTTCGATCGTAAAGTGTAGTAACTATCTCTAAAGAACTATGAAGTAATGCGTAAAATTTCATTTTTACTGGCGTAATAATGTAGAGACACCATTGAACAGGTATTGTGATTATCCTGGGTATGTATGCAGATATTTAATAGCAGACACAAAACCGAGCTAAATACCCGAGACAAGATTTTGCAAGCGGCTCAAAAGCTGTTTGCTCGCAATGGCTATGATGGCACGACGACCAAGGAACTATCGGAAAAAGCCGGGATTGCTGAGGGGACTTTGTTTCGGCATTTTACTAACAAAAAAGCGATCTTAGTCGAAGTCGCAACTCAAGGCTGGATCGACTTATTGACAGATCTATTGACAGAATTGAGCGAAATGGCTAGCTATGAAGCTATTTCCCATGTGATGTACAAGCGAATGTTGCGACTGGGTGACAATTATGACATGATGCGCGTCTGTTTTATGGAAGTCCAACTGCATCAAGATTTACGCGATCGCATTCAGTCAGAAGTAGTTGAGAAAATGACCGATGTCGCTGAAGCATTTTTTCAAACAGCGATGGAACGCGGTGTCTATCGGAAGATGAATCCTCGGGTAATCGCGCAGGTGTTTTTGGGGATGTTTGTCGTAGCGGGATTCAGTCACGAGACGATCGCTCAACCAGGGGCTAGTCCACTGGAAATGAAGGAGATGGCCGAAGGTTTGGCAGATATATTTTTAAATGGTGTCTTGGCTAAAAAGTAATAATTTGTAATTGATGATCGAGATCGGCGAAAATAGATAGTCAGTTCAGGCATCTTGTCAAATTCGCCTATGAAAACTCACCATCAGCTTATCGTTGGCATCGTGACGCTCGCGCTGGGGATGCTGTTAATTGGTATCGGTGTCTT
>NZ_JANLWO010000475.1:0-6209 GCF_031364565.1 Chamaesiphon sp. OTE_20_metabat_361 | reverse complement strand
TAGCTAAATTTCATTGGAGCTACATCAATGCTTATTTTTATGAGCCAGATCTCGATCGCTGGCGCAAAGAAGGCTGTTACGATCGGATTGCCCGCAATCTAGGCTACCGATTACAGCTTCTACAGTCCAGATTTCCCGCCCAAATCCAGCGCGAACGCACATTAGCTGGTAATTTTACGGTTCAAAACGTCGGTTATGCCAGTCCTTACAACCCTCGGGGTTTGGAATTGATTGCCCGCCATCGGCAAAGTGGCAAGGTCTATCGGCTCCCCCTGCTCAAGCCGAGGAGCAAAACTCACGATCCGCGCTTTTGGCTGCCCCAAGCCGGGAAAATCTCTGTAGCTGTGCGGGTTAAGATTCCGCAGGCGGCACCGTTAGGAACGTATGAGCTGTTGCTAAATCTCCCAGATCCGATGCCCAAACTCGCCAATCGCCCAGAGTATGCGATTCGCTTGGCTAATGAACAAATGTGGGAAGCTAAAACCGGATTTAATTCACTTCGTCGCACGGTGCAGGTAACTAAATAAGCTCACATCTTGCACTAATAGACAAAGACTAGTAGTAGCGTAGATCTGAGGGTACCCACAAGCGTCGTTTTTATGCGGGGGTTCCCCCCGCATAAAAAAACGACAAGACAGGGGCACCCCTACAGATTAATTGTGTAGGGGTGCCCCTTGTGGGTACCCTGGGTCGAAACGAAGCACTAGTATACTTAAACTGGTGCAAGATGTAAGTTATTTAACTCTTGCTTTTTTTGCCTGTTTGACAGGCAATTTTTTTTGTCTAGATGCAACCGACAACTTAGGATTAGGTTGTCCATTGCGGAATCGACGCTTAAAGGTGGATACCAGCCAATCGCTGACATAGTGACTCATCGCTCCCAGTTCTAATCCACAAAATAGCGCCAGATAAACCGGGAAATTATTTGCGATCGAGTGTTGTAAAATTGCTACTAATTCTTGTCCGGTATATGTCTTGGCTCCAGCTAACCGAGCGATACCTAAGTAAAATAAACCAACTAATGCCAACCACAAACTCAAGTAAAAAATTCTCCCGATCGTGCCAATTATCGGGCCATGCGACCAGATCGATCGATGTTTAATTGCTTGTTGATAAGGTCGCCACAACCACCGCAACATCCCCCACCGCTTGTAATGAAAGGAATACAAGTCTAAATCTGGCCCAAAAATCAAGCCACTAAACAAAAATCCACCCGATACCCAAAATGCCAAATCGGCACGGGCAGTCGTCCAGAGAGTACCACCAGCAATTAGCGGTAAACTCCACAGCGTCACTCGATCGTGTGTGCGTCCTGATGGCAAAGTTAATTAGTTAGTTAGTGAATAGTGGATAGCGATCTGTTTGCTTAGCAATCTTACCCGCCTAGTTTGATAATATTATATGAAAAAGAGGTCGATTTCCAATCCAGCAGGTCGATCGTCCATAACTCGATAACAGCTAAATACTAGAGGCAACAATAACCATACGCCTCGACATTCTATTTTTCGCTATCCACTATCCACTATCCACTAATTTCTTAATGACAGAATCAGGACTTACTGACGAACAATATAAACAGAAAATGCAGCGTCGGCAGCAGGTGCAGGCAGAGCGAATCGAGAAATCGATCGACAAAAAAGGTTTGATTATCATCAATACAGGCACGGGTAAGGGTAAAACTACCGCCGCGCTGGGAATGGTGCTACGATCGCTCGGACACGGCTATAAAGTCGCGATCGTCCAATTCATCAAAGGTGCGTGGGAACCCGCCGAGAAAGCCGTTTTAGAGCGGTTTGGCGACCAAATAGTATTTCAGGCGATGGGGGAAGGTTTTACTTGGGATACTCAGGATCGCGATCGCGATATTGCTACCGCGCATCGAGCTTGGGAACAAGCACTAAGTTATATTGTCGATCCAAGTTATCAATTAGTATTACTCGATGAAGTCAATATCGCGCTCAAATTAGGCTATCTCGATCCAGCAGTAGTCATTGCTGGCTTGGCACAAAAACCCGAACTATCGCACGTAATTCTCACTGGTAGAGGCGCACCGCAAAGCTTGATCGATGTGGCAGATTTAGTCACTGAAATGACCATGATTAAGCATCCATTTCGCGAGCAAGGAGTCAAAGCCCAACCCGGTATCGAATTTTAGATTAATAGTCGATCGAACACTTAAATATAGATGTTTTGAGTGAATCGGTGCAAGCATTTATTAGATAGATAATACCTAAAACTTAGATGGTGGGCAGTGCCCACCCTACAAGACTCCCATCTCCCATCTCCCATCTCCCATCTCCTATCTCCCCTAATGCGCTTAACTTCTCTAGATGTTTTTCGCGGGATGACCGTAGCCACCATGATTTTGGTAAATATGGCTAGTCTCCCCGATGACGATAAAAAATATCTCTGGCTCGATCATGCGCCGTGGCATGGCTGGACGATCGCCGATCTGGTATTCCCTTTTTTCTTGTATATTATTGGCGTATCGATGGCTTTTTCACTGGCAAAATATACCAGCGGCGATGCCCCCGCAACTAAGCATGTCTATGTGCAAATCATTCGCCGTAGTCTGATTTTATTTGGCTTGGGACTAATCTTAAATAACCTGATCTGGAATTATAACATCACCGATCCTAAACTATTCGCCAATCTCGATCGGCTCCGCATTATGGGAGTCTTACAGCGGATTGGAATTAGTTTCCTGTGTGCTTCGATCGCAGTTTTATCGCTTTCAAAACGAAACATTTGGATCTTATCGATCGGGATATTAGTTGGGTATTGGTTAATATTAGCTTTCATCCCAGCTTTAGACAATGCCGATGGCATCTTTACCAAGGCGGGGAACTTTGGAGCATATATCGATCGCTTAATTATTACCCCAGCCCACCTCCACAAAGGCTCTGGTAATCAAAGCGATCCTGAAGGGTTGTTTGGAACTCTACCCGCGATTTCTAGTATCTTATTTGGCTATTTAACTGGTGCATGGCTGAAAATTCAGTCAGTTAACTCGCGGACGAGTAGCAATCTATTGATATTTGGCTTGGCAGCAGTAGTAATCGGCTTATTATGGAATGGAATTTTCCCAATTAACAAGAAGCTATGGACGAGTTCCTTCGTGCTATTCACCACTGGAGCAGGATTGATTTCCCTAGCCGCTTGTTATGAATTAGTTGATGTGCGTAAGTATCGAAATTGGTTCAAACCATTTGAAATCATGGGTTTAAACGCAATTTTTATCTATGTAGCCTCGATCGTTCTTATCAAGTTAATCATGGTGAATCAGATTGGTAAAGATAAGCAAGCTGTTTCTGTCTATAATCTTTTGAGAGAGCAGTTGTTTGGCTGGGCGGGTGTGCTTAATAGTGGCTTGCTATTTGCGATCGCGACTGTCTTGCTCTGGTTGGGTGTAGCGTATCTGATGTATCATCGCCGCTGGTTTTTAAAAATTTAGAGTAGCTCGATCGAACCAACTTTAGATTGAAATAACACATACTGTGATACTTTGAGTGAGTTGTTTTATTTCCTAGAAAATGAATAAGTTCATTGGAGCTACAAAACACCTATCTCTCTATCGCTTATTTTGGCTTGTCTGGGGCATTATGGCAATCGGCTCGGTCTGTGTCGCTCCATTCTCAAAGCCGTTATACCAAAACTGGAATATTACCGAATGGCTGATTGACTATAGTAATGGATTTGTGCGTAGAGGACTATTTGGCACTGGAATTGATTGGCTGCGGCAATGGAACATTCCCCCATTACCGCTGATTTTTGGGATAGCGATTACTGCTTATGTTATTACAACCTGGCTGTGGATTGCATCCGTGCGAATCAATCAATCAAAGCTATCACGGAATGAACTTTTATTACTCCTTTTCAATCCCTGTCTGATTTTATTTTTTGTCATGGACGGCTCCCCGCTTAGGAAAGATGTCTTTCCAATTTTGTTTAGCATGATTTCCTTATGGATGATTCGATCCATAAAACCTCACGAAAATAAGTTTTTTCTAAACATAGTCATATTCTCAATTTGGGAAGCTGTTTCGGGCTTGATTTTATCGTTGAGTCATGAAGGAATCAGTCTTTTCTTGTGGTTGCCCACTCATTGGTTACTTTATACTACCATCATATCGAAGATATCTACCGATCGATTTGGCAACACAACCAAAGATAAATTAATTCAAAACACTGTGAGGATCTTGGTATTTTTACCAACGTTAATCGCTTGTGCTGCTGCTATTAAATGGAATGGCGGATCGGAAACAGCCTTGGCAATCTGTAAAAATTGGGAATCGCTAATTGCTACTAATTGTAGCGATAATTATGCCGATACAGCAGCAATTGCTGCTGTATCTTGGAACCTGTCCCAAGCTTGGAATATGTCTGGATTCACCTTAATCGATAATGGAGTTGTGCTCCTATGGTTTATTCCATTCTTATTCTGGACTGGTATTCATCTGAGAATTGCTAGCAAAGTCTCAATGTCTCCGAGTCTGTCAGTAAAAGTAGCTGCTTGGATTGGGATGACTGCATTTCCGCTCTATCTGATTGGCTGGGATTGGGGACGATGGTTTACAATTGGGTCAATGTTAGGTTTATCCGTCATTCTCATTCTAGCTGACTCTCCTTGGTTAAAGGATTTAGAGCATCACTTAGATCTATTGTTAAGCAATTCGTCACTTCTAAAAAAGCCATTTATAGCAATTCAAAGTTTAGCTCAATTTCTGTTGATTAAATCGACGAAATATCTTCAATCTTCTGCTAGAACGATCGCAATCTCTAGTCTCATTGGTTTACCACATTGCTGTGCTACGACTTTAGGCATTTTAGCCAAGGGCATGATGGGCGGATTTGTATTTGCAGTTATCCGTTTATTCGCACTTGATACTTTTTATTAAGAGCGGATCGTCAGAAATGTTTGACTTTAGCAAATCGGCAAGTATGCTTTCAAATTTGATGTTCGATCGCATGGCTACACATTGAAGTATGTAGCTCGATTGTATCTATTAAGTAGAATAGAGCAAATCTAGCTGATAGATAGTCAAGCCGTTTCGATCGAGATCGGTAACAATGGTCGCTAGCTTGGGAATAATAACAAAGACATTATCAACTAGAGATACTAGCCAAGTTATGGACGCGGAAGAACTATTGTGGCGATATCGTGGTGGCGAGCGGGATTTTACCTCAGTGGATCTGAGTGGATTTAGTTTAGTTTCTCAAGACTTAATCGATATTGTCCTCAGCCAAGCCGATTTACGCAAAAGCAACCTGACTTTTGCGTACCTCAATCGCGCGCAGTTTCTCAAAACCAACCTTTCCAACTGCAAACTAGGTGGCGCAACACTGATCCGAGCCGATCTTCAAGGTGCAAATCTCCGCGATGCCGATTTGCATGGAGCTAGTCTCCAGTATGCTGATTTTCGCGGTGCTGATATGACGTGGGTAAATCTCATCGATGCCAATCTGATGGATGCTGACTTGCGAAACGTCAATCTCAGCGGTGCCAATCTCAGCGGCGCATGTATGCGAGCCGCCAATTTTCGCGAAGAAAAACGCAGCTATAATTCCAATCTCCGCAGTGCTAAACTATGCCGCGCCGATCTTCGCAATGCGAACATGGCGGGGGCAAATCTATCAAAAGTCGATCTCAGTTATGCCAATCTGACGGAGGCAAATCTGAAGGGGACGGATTTAACTGGGGCAAATTTGACTGGTGCGAAGTTGACGAATGCGATTCTCACTGAAGCCAATCTGCATGAGGCAAATCTTCCTCATGCCGATCTTTCCCTAGCCAAGCTCGAACGAGCGATTGTGACAGCTTGCGATATGACTGGGGCAAATCTGTCCCGTGCAATCATGTCTAAGGTGAAGTTGGCAAATACCAATCTGAGTTATGCCAATCTCACGGATGCACGGATGCACCATGCGGATCTGACGCGGACGATTTTGTGTTATTCAACGATGATAAATGTCGAACTAATCGAGGCGCATCTGGCTAAAACCGATCTTGAAGATGCCAATATGACAAATGCTAATTTGATGCGGGCGGAAATGAGTAGTGCGAGTACTGTCGGCACGATTTTGACTGGGGCGAAGATGCCCGACGGGCGGATTTATGCCAATGTCTAGAATGTCATCTCGACCGTAATAAATTCGATCGAAGCTGGGATCTTGACAATTTAGGGTAGGGGTAATTCATGAATTACCCC
>NZ_JANLWO010000460.1:0-1678 GCF_031364565.1 Chamaesiphon sp. OTE_20_metabat_361 | reverse complement strand
CCTGAAATTGCGCTGGCTAAAATTCGTCCCGATGCCCCGTTTGAGAAAGTATGCCTGATTGGGTGTGGAGTGACGACGGGGGTTGGCGCGGTGATTAATACTGCCAAAGTCGAACCAGGGGCGAATGTGGTGGTGTTTGGTTTGGGTGGTGTCGGTTTGAATGTAATTCAGGCGGCGCGGCTGGTGGGAGCAAATATGATTATCGGGGTGGATATCAATCCGGCTAAACGTCCCCTCGCGGAAAAATTTGGGATGACGCACTTTGTCAATCCCAAGGAAGTAGAGGGAGATCTGGTGCCGTATTTAGTCGATCTGACTAAAGGTGGTGCCGACTATAGTTTTGAATGTATCGGGAATGTGGGGCTGATGCGTCAGGCGCTCGAATGCTGTCATAAAGGCTGGGGGGTGAGCGTCATCGTGGGCGTAGCTGGAGCGGGGCAAGAAATCGCCACCAGACCCTTTCAATTGGTGACGGGGCGGGTATGGAAGGGTACGGCTTTTGGCGGCGCTAAAGGGCGGACAGACGTGCCTAAGATTGTCGATTGGTATATGGATGGGAAGATTAATATCGACGATCTGGTGAGTGAAATTATGCCGATCGATCGGGTAAATGATGCTTTCGATCTGATGCGTCAGGGTAAGTCAATTCGATCGATTCTCACGTTTTAAAATTAGACTACTTTTAACCGCGAACAGCCGATTTAAGTAGGCAGAGGTGACTATTTATTAACTAGAGGATGGCTGAAATCTATGTGGTGGGCAGTGCCCACCCTACTGAAAAATACAATGAGTAGCATTTTGAGCGATCGCTTTACCCACATTTTTAGTCGTGTCGTCCCACTACAGGCTACTATCCCTAGTAATATGTTTGACGATCGCTTTACCCACATTTTTAGTGTCGAGCCACTACTGGGACTTTTAACTTGGGCGGTGCGTAACCCTGACGGAATAACACACCCTACTAGCTATTCCCTATCCCCTCCTAAACAATACTCGCTTCTAATGCCGCTACATTGGGAATTAATAGGATATCTCGATCGCGGGCGATCAGTCCGGCAGTTTCCATTTTGGTTAATACCCGCGTCACTGTCTCGCGTGCCAAACCGCTCATGCTACTGAGTTCTCGATGGGGTAAATTGGGGATTTCCATGCCTGTCGAAACATTTTTCCCCTGTCCTTCTGCCAAAAATAACAGCGTATCCGCCACGCGCGACGCACTATTCGACTCGCGCAAGCGGAGGCGGCGATTGACTTGACGCAAGCGTCGCGCCATCAGTTGCGCCAGCCGCATTCCAGCGAGCGGCTCGGTATGCAGCAACCGCACAAAATCCTCCGCCGGGATATTGACGATCGTCGCTGGCGTTAGACTTAAAACATCGGTAGAGCGGGGAACTTGCTCTAGTGCTGCCATCTCGCCGACGATTTCGCCCCTACCGACAATATTGAGCGTAATTTCCCGCCCGTCCGCATTGTAAGTCCGAATTTTGAGCCAGCCGCTCAAGACGAAGTAAACCGAGCTACCCCAGTCGTTTTCCAGTAAAATCATCTGATTGGCGGGATGAGTGCGAATTGCGGCGTGAGCCATGACTGGGACAACCGCTGCGGCTGGCAACTCGCTCAAAAATGGCACTGAAGCCATCGCCTCTTGGATTGAGAGTTGTGCTGGAGTTTGAACGTT
>NZ_JANLWO010000104.1:0-2809 GCF_031364565.1 Chamaesiphon sp. OTE_20_metabat_361 | reverse complement strand
TTTTCCAAGCTTATCAAAGCTCCTATCGTATAGTGGTAATTTTTTTAACGTTAACTTTTAACATCCTACGATCAAGATTATCATTGATTTTAGACAAATTGGTGCAGTTCAACCCCTTCATTAATCGGAATTGCGTCGATTAAGGCTTCAACATTCTTAACATTTTTTAACTATTATTCAAGCTCGAATTCTCTAGCCCAGGTAGGTAGATTGGCGATCGGTCAGTCCGCCCGACTAGTATTGGAGTGGATTTCGATCCTCACTCCCATAAAACCCCACCTCCCATCTACCCATCTACCCTCTACCCCTTACCCTCTCCATAATGGCAAAACAGCCGCGCACATCCTACGTCTGTAATGAATGCGGATCGACATCCCCTCAATGGTATGGAAAATGTCCGATCTGTAATACTTATGGTTCGCTGATCGAACAAGCACCACCCTCGACATCCAGAGGGGGTGTAGGTGCAAAAAGTAATCATAGTCGATCGAGCGGCGAGCAGCCTCACCCCTTAGCGGCGCTAACTTTTCCCGAAATTATCGATGGTGAGGAAGAACGCTGGGCGTCAGGATTTGGCGAACTCGATCGCGTCTTGGGTGGCGGCATCGTCCCTGGCTCCCTCGTTTTAATTGGTGGCGATCCGGGGATTGGTAAATCTACCTTGCTGCTGCAAACTGCCAACCTGATGTCCAAGCATTATCGAGTGCTGTATGTCTGTGGCGAGGAATCGGGCAAGCAAGTCAAACTTAGAGCCTCCCGCTTGGGTGTTGAAGGCACCAAAGGCGAATTTACCCCCGAACCGATCGAGACAGATGGCGAAATTGTCTTAGCCAAACCCCTTACCGTCGCCGATGGCGCAAATTTATACGTCCAAGCCGAGACAGATCTCGAAGAAATTCTCCGGGAGTTAGAATCGCTCAAGCCGCACGTCGCTGTCATCGATAGTATTCAGACGGTGTATTTTCCCGCGCTCACCTCCGCCGCTGGATCGGTGGCTCAGGTGCGCGAGTGTACCGCAGCTTTGATGAAAGTCGCCAAACGGGAAGACATTACCCTCCTGATTGTCGGACACGTCACCAAAGAAGGGGCAATCGCGGGGCCGAAAGTTTTGGAGCATTTAGTCGATACCGTTTTATATTTCGAGGGCGACAGGTTTGCCTCTCATCGTCTCCTGAGATCCACCAAAAATCGCTTTGGAGCCACTCATGAAGTGGGAGTCTTCGAGATGGTCGATCGCGGGTTGCGAGAGGTTGACAACCCTTCTGAGCTGTTTGTAGGCGATCGGCAGGGGATGGCTCCAGGGACGGCGATCGTGGTGGCTTGTGAGGGTACGCGCCCGATCGTTGTAGAGTTGCAAGCTTTAGTCAGTCCGACGAGTTATCCATCACCTAGGCGAGCGGGTACGGGCATCGATTACAACCGTTTGACGCAAATTCTCGCCGTACTCGAAAAACGGGTGGGGATTCCGCTCTCCAAATTAGATGCTTATGTCGCCTCCGCAGGTGGGCTAAATGTCTCGGAGCCAGCCGTAGACTTGGGGATGGCGATCGCGATCGTGGCAAGTTTTCGCGATCGGGTAGTCGCGCCCTTTACGATCCTGATCGGTGAAATCGGCCTGGGCGGACAAGTTCGCCAAGTATCCCAGTTAGAGTTACGCCTTAAAGAAGCGGCTAAACTGGGCTTTAAACGCGCGATCGTGCCCAAAGGACATCAAACTTTTCCCGATCTGGGCATGGAAATTATTCCCGTCGGACGCGTCATCGATGCGATCGTCGCTGCCTTGCCTGCTGAAACTGAAGTCGAAGACGTGGATGAAGATTGATGTTTTGTAACGTAACGGACATCAATCGTCAGTACATGTTGGTGTTAAATTAATTTGTACTTCCGGGATTATTGACGATGAAAAAAAATCAGTTTTGGCAGTACTTAGTTAGTGCGATCGCGATTACCCTGTTACTTCCCAGTTTGGCAAGCGCGCATACTGGAGTCGGCGATTCTGGCGGCTATTGGCAGGGATTAGTACACCCCTTTAGTGGTTTAGATCATATCCTAGCGATGGTAGCGGTAGGTTTATGGGCGGCTCAGATCGGCGGGAAGGCTCTTTGGGTAGTACCTAGTGCCTTTATGTTAGCAATGGCTGGTAGTAGTGTGGCGGGATATTTCGGGCTACCTTTGCCCGGTGTCGAACAAGGGATCTTAGCTTCTGATTTTATCCTTGGTTTGCTATTACTATTTGCCGCTCGTTTACCGCTAGCTATTAGCACGGGGATTGTCGCAAGTCTGGCGATTTTTCATGGCTACGCTCATGGAGCCGAAATGCCTGCGACGGCTTCAGGACTGTCTTATGGGTTTGGTTTTATTATTTCAACTGCTACTTTGCATCTAGCTGGCATTGGACTGGGATTAACCATCGTTGGCGAAGCCTCTCCTCTGGAGAATCGTTATCAACCCAAACTCAAAACATTGTTATTTCGGTTTGGTGGCGGTGCTGTCATCCTCGGTGCTGTCTATGTCTCCGTTGCTGGTTAGTAACATCAGCTATTGGGATCGACTTTCTGAGAGACTTGAAATGAGTTAAGCGAGGGTATTGTATCAATCGGGCAACAGTCAATGGATAGATGGGATAAATGTTAAATTATTAGTAACTGAGGAATATTTGTAACCGATTAGCTCGAGCTGGCGCTAAAGGTTTGTAGCTCAAAACTCTATTCCCAAGCGTCACCTCGAAGTCGATCGATCTCTGCTATCCCCTATCACCTAACTGTGTATGTTCCCGATCGATGATGACAATCCCACGATAATTACCCCG
>NZ_JANLWO010000395.1:0-7571 GCF_031364565.1 Chamaesiphon sp. OTE_20_metabat_361 | reverse complement strand
CTATTTAATCAGTCCGCGCAGGCGGACTTTGCATCACTAGCCGAGACTTCAGTCTCCAGGCAATTCTTATCCCACGTTATTGAACTCCAGGTTCGATCGGTGTCACTGCGGGACTAGGCGCGATCGCCGGACTAGGACTGGCGGCTGGCGTAGAATTAGGCTGACCTTGAGATAAAAACCAGCCACCAGCACCGATCGCCATGAGGACGATCGCCCCGATTGCGCCTAACAATAGCGGCTGCCGACGAGGACTGTCAGGTACTTCTGCTTGAGTAGTCATAGTGCGCTGTCGATCTTTAGAATTCGTTTCCGGACTACTGAGCAGTAACGTATCCGTCTGCGTAAAGGTCGTCGTCGCATTCGCCGGGAAATCTTGAATGGCGGTATTTTGTCCGGCTTCTACGGGTTGTTTGACCTGACAATGCACCAAGGCGACAGTGGCATTATCGTGACCATTTTGAGTATTTGCCATATTAATCGTCCGCTGACAGGCAGTTGCCAGATCTACCTTACCTTCCAAGACAGGGAGAATTTCGGATTGCCAGTACTGCTCGACCCGATCGCGATCGCTCACACCATCCGAGCAGAGCAAGAAAATACATTCTTCATCGACGATCGTCCGCCGAATATTCGGGTGGAGCGCCGTCGATGAATTCATCCCCAATGCTTGAAATAAAGAACCCGAACTGCTCATCCCTAACGCTTGGCGATACAACACTCCACTGAGTCGGACTTCTCTAGTTGCCAGATCGTCATCTAAGGTCATCTGATGACAACCCGTCCGGGTAATCCGATAGAGCCGAGAGTCGCCGATATGGGCGATGTACGCCTCATGACCGTAGATTAGACTCATAACCATTGTCGTCCCCATTCGCTCGCGTTCCTGGCGATTTTTGCTGTCATTGCGGAGGCTGATTTGGTCGTTGGCGACACAGGTAGAATTTTCGATTTGAATGGCAATACTATCGGGATAGCGATTTTCGGGCTTATCGAGGACATTTTCGATCCGGCGCTGGATCGTATCGATCGCCAGATTAGAGGCTACTTCCCCGCCTTGATGTCCGCCGACGCCATCGCAGACGATCGCCAGACTCAGCTCGAAACCAGTCTTTTGATATAGACCATTGCTGCTGGGGGGATAACAAGCATCTTCATTCTGCTCGCGGGTCGGCCCGGTATGGGTGAGGGTAATATAGTTACAGTTGAGAAATTGCTTTTGACCGACGGTTCGCAGTGCTTCATCGAGCAGGGCAATCAGTTGGGTGGCGGTAGTCACATCCTCTTTAATCAGTCGATCGCAAATTTTCTCTAATGCTTGGGCGATGCCGATCCGGGCTTGTTTTTGCCACAGTTTCCACAGCTTGCCGAGTTCTGCCAATTTAGGGGGCGAGTCGCCGTTTGGCATCAATTCGATCGCGCGCATGAGTCCGCCTTCAACCCGCAACACTTCGGGATGCAGCAGCGTGCGACTCACGCCTTCGACTGCCATCGCATCCCAGAGATTAGCGATTTGCCACAACCAATTGAGCTGGCGCATCGAGCCGACAGTTTTCCAGCTTTCACTTAGTTCTGGCATTACTTTACCCGCGAGGGCAGCTCCCAATCCTTCACTGTAAATCGGGGCTTTTTCTAGCAACCATAGCGTGCTAGTCCGGCGTCCCGATCGATTGAGTGCCACTGACCCATAAACTTGCGGCACATGCGGGCGATGGGCGACCAGCCGCAGATAAGGGGTAATAAATTCGGGGACTCGATCGATAACTTCTGGCTGCCAGCCGGGTTTAGTATCCAGTAACACTCGATTGTTGACTGCCAGATAGCGATTATTCGCCAATGTCTGCCCGGTTTTGAGGGTAAGTGCATCTTCCCCCACAGCCCATAAATAAACTTTGGGAATGGCTGTCCGACAGTGAGCGCAAAAATTGTGACTCGCTGGATTAGGAGCTTGACATTCAGGATTTTGGCAGACGATTTTTGCCGCTGTGTGGTTGGTCATGGGTTCGGGTTGCTCCAGTCAGCCGATAGTCTACGCTATCATGGCAAATCAAGTGTACTGAATCGAGGTGGTAATAATAAATCTAGCCGATCGTTTTGACTATTAGGCCATTGAATATGGCAAAGTAATAGCTGCGCTCTGGAGATTGGAAATTGGAGCAGTCGAGAAGTAATCAATCCAAATTTTAACCTGCGATCGTTGACTAATCTCTAGCACTAGTAAAAATCAATCCGCATATCTTATAAATACCCATGATCGAGCCTTGTCAAACACCTATGCCCCTCAAAAGTGGAGATTTGTTAAGGGTAGTCGCTCCGAGTGGGCGGTTGCGAAATCGGACTGCACTCGATCGTGGCATCGAAATTTGGCGCGATCGTGGTTATCGAGTCGAAGTGACGGAGGAAATTGTTGCCAGTTGGGGCTATTTAGCCGGGAAGGATGCAGCTCGACGGAAGCAATTGGCAACGGCTTGGAGCGATCCTGAGTGTCGGGGCATTTTGTATGCACGCGGCGGTTATGGCGGAATGCGAGTACTAGAACACTGGCAATGGGATCTAGCGGCTGTGCCCAAATGGTCGATCGGATTTTCAGATATCACGGCATTATTATGGAGTCTGTCTCATCAGGGGATTGCCGGAATTCATGGCCCACTGCTGACTACTTTAGCAGATGAACCGGACTGGTCGATCGATCGGCTGTTTCAACTGGTGAGCGGACAACCAGTACCCCCACTTCAGGGCGATCCTTGGGTCGGCAACGTCGCCTATGGTAAATTGTTACCATGTAATCTGACAGTAGCGACGCATCTACTCGGTACACCGTGGCAACCCGATGTTACTGGCGCAATTTTGGCAATCGAAGATGTCACGGAAGCGCCTTATCGGATCGATCGATTATTGACTCATTGGCGGCTGACTGGCGCACTGGCGAAGATTGCCGGAGTCGCGATCGGGAGATTCAGTCAATGCGACCCCCCAGAAGGCAGTTCTAGCTTTACAGTAGAAGAAGTATTACGCGATCGACTCACCGATCTGGACATTCCGATCGTTGCCAATTTACCCTTCGGACACGACGGCTGTAATGCCGCTCTCCCCGTCGGCGTCGCCGCAATTTTAGATGGTAATACTGGCGAACTCAGTATCGTTTGATTGTTATCAGCTCGGTATCAACGATTCACTATTCACTATCCACCATCCACTATCCACTATCCACCCTTAACATTGTGACCGGACAAGAATTACGCGAAACGATCGTAGCAAAATGGGGCTATTCTTACGACATCCAGCTCAAGAAGACTCCTACCAAAATTTATCTCCAGGTGATGTGGAAATATCTCGAACAAGCTTCTTTTCCCTTATCCGAAGCAGATTATCTCGCACATTTAGATAATATTGGTTCTTATCTAGCGGCAATGGGTAGCGTCGAACAAGTGCAGAAGTTTATCGAGAAAACCACCGAAAGACCGCGATTGGGCAAAGCTGTAAGTATGTTACTCGATTTGGGCGATCGTGCTTCAGAATGGCTGTTGTGAGGATGAAATCGAGCGATTGTGAAGACAGAAATAATATTTAGAAATACTTAGAATAATCGCTCGACTGGCACCGATAATCCCGTAAATAACTCATCAGTAATTACACTATCATTCATATAAGTTATCGGCGCACGATCGACATAGAATACCGTTACACTCTGAGCTGTTGGATCGACTACCCACACTTGTAAGACACCACCAGTTAGATAATAACCAGCCTTTTGAGTCATTTGCCCGAAAGTTTGTCCCGGTGAGATAATCTCGATCGCCAATTCGGGTGGAACGGGACACGCCGCATTTTCATTCCAACTTTCTGGCAATCGATCGAAAGAAACATAGATCAGATCGGGTACGGGTGTGAAGCGGTCGCTCAACTCAAACGCCCATTCCATTTCGGCACGACCGCGATCTTTAGCCCACGGTTCTAGAATATTCAGGAGACGACGGGCAGATCGGACGTGGAAATATTTAGGGGACATTTTAGGTACTGCAACGCCGTCGATTAATTCATAAGTGCGATCGCTAGCATCAGCTAACGACCAAAATTCTGCCTGCGTGAGTTTTTTGGTAGTTGCGAGCATGGTAATAGCATAATTAGATCGATTCTATTTTAACAAGATCTAAATCTCATCGCGTAAATTAATATTTTGGCGATCGCACCGAGCGACTGAAACTGCTGTAACTAAAAAAGATAGGGCAGCTTTACACTACCCTATCTTTTTTTATGCCACTAACTTAATAATCCCGATCGCTTGAGTCAATTAAACTTTTGCAGGTACTTTATTAGTTTCCTTCGCAGTTAATCGTTCGTAAGTCGCTCTCATTTTCAGACCGACCATTACTTGAAATAGACCAGTACCATTGTTAGATCCAGGGTACTCGCGATGTTGCAGCAAGAGGCTGGTCATTTCACCTTTATGTTTGGTGGAGATATTGCTCAAGTGGCTCTCAATGTAGCTAACTTGTTCGAGATTTCCTAATTGACCGTCGAGTTCGAGTACGGATACTGGATTGCCGTAGTAAGAATCGGGGCCGTAAAACATTTTGATACCGGGGTATTCACAAGTCAGCTTGCGTCCGCAGGGTCTCCAGTGGATGGTCGAACCCTCATCGAATAGGTAGACGGGATCGAAGTCAGCCACGCCTTCACGCTGCATTAAGCGCACGCGTAAGAGCTTGCTTTCTTTATCGTCGATGAGTTTGGTGGGTAATACTTGAATTACGACATCAGCATGACCGCGCTGAGGCTCGATGTAGGCTTCAAAGTCCGGACGGCGGGATTCGATCGCAGCCAAGACATCATCGTAGCTGTGACCGCGCTCTGCCATATCGCGCTGAATTTTCCAGGCGATTTTGACATCATCGGTGATATCGAGATAGACGCTAAAGTCGATCAGTCCTCGGACTCTCTCGTCGTAGAGCGGATGTAGACCTTCGATGACGACGACGTGGTTGGGGGCAACTTTCTCGGGTGGGTCGATCAAACCAGTCTCGTGGTTGTAGATCGGTTTGTCGATCGTTTGACCGCTTTTGAGCGCTTTGATTTGCTCGTACATCAGATCGAAGTTGTTGGCACGCGGATCGAGTGCGGTGACTTTTTGCTCTTTGCGTTGGTAGCGATCGAGACTATGATAATCATCCAAACAGATCACCGTCACAAAATCTTCCCCAAACAAGTCAATAATCCGTTGTAAAAATGTTGACTTACCGCAGCCGGAATCTCCAGCTACCCCAATTACCACCACGCGATCCACCTTACTGGTCATAGCTATCCTCGTTATATCAAAATTTTTTGTAACTGTTTGGTCTTAGTTCTTTGACATCAAATTTTACATCAATGTCATCGCAAATGAACTAGATCTAAACAAAACTTGCATTCACTCAGCGTTTACCACTGGAGAACTAGTCTGGGTCGATGCCAGTGCAACTATCGCTCGCAGTTCGCTGCGATCGCGATCGGCAAGATCGAAAATTGTACTTTTTAGTACACTTTACAACCTTAGCTGCCATTAAATTATTATTTTCCAGCTCGGAATTTAGACCGCGTGCATCGATAATGTCAAACTGTATCCAGTTAACATTATACCTCGATCGTCAGCCATTCGATCTGCTTGAGTCTACGTCTGTTGTCATCTTGAGTGCAAAAAATTTCGGCAATGCTGTCGCCGCAACCTTTGCCCCGTAAAGCTTGCCTCAAATTTTAAACTATGGCTTCGCGCTAGACGCCCGAGCGATCGATGGTAATCTCAGCGAGACATCGTCACGCTTTAAAGTCAAAATTTTGACAACCTGGGCGGGATGACTCTTGTGCAATGGGACTGCGCTACGCTATTCTGGCTGGATATGTTTAGATGCTGCAAATATTTTGCATCCTAGTCTTATTGCTAGGCAAGATCGTCAGCTACTCCTTGAGGAGAGGTGACTTGAGCTAATTTGGCACGAGTATACCTGTGGATGATATCTGAAGTAAGTAGAGTTATAATAGCACCTAATTATTTGGGTTTCGGAGATATAAAATAGCAATGTACAATCCAAGTCTGAGCGGTAATGCTGGCAATTCAGCAGCCAATAGTCGTCTGTTTATCTATGAAGTCATCGGTCTACGCAACAATCAGTCATCTGATGATAGTAAGATCCGTCGGAGCGGTAGCTCGTTCATTACCGTACCTTACCAGCGGATGAACCAAGAAATGCGTCGCATTGCGAGTCTGGGCGGCAAAATCTTGAATATTCGTCCTTATGCCGCCCAGACAGAGGTGGCTTCAGACTCAGTTGAGACAGCGGTGGCTTCAGCTTCAGTCGAAACTGGCGAAGCCGTCCAAACACAGACTGAGAGCGCCCCTGCACCCGCAGCAACGCCCAAAAAACATGCCGATGTACCAGTAAATATTTACCGTCCCAACGCCCCCTTCGTCGGTAAATGCGTTTCCAACGACGGACTACTGGCTGAAGGCGGGATCGGCATGGTTCAGCATGTCAAATTTGATATCTCTGAAGGAGATTTGCGGTATTTTGAAGGTCAAAGTATCGGGATTATTCCCCCAGGTAAAGATAACAAAGGCAAAAATCACAAAATCCGACTGTACTCGATCGCCAGCACCCGTCATGGTGATGACGTCGATGACAAAACCGTTTCGCTGTGCGTCCGCAAGCTCGAATACAAAGACGAAAAGACAGGTCAAGAAGTAGAAGGCGTTTGCTCGACCTTCATCTGCAACCTCAAGCCGGGTGATGATGTCCAGATTACTGGCCCCACTGGGAAAGAAATGCTCTTGCCTGAAGACAATGATGCCAACGTCATTATGATGGCCACAGGTACCGGGATTGCCCCTTTCCGAGCTTATCTATGGCGGATGTTCAAAGACAACGAACGCGCAGCTAACCCCGAATATAAATTCAACGGTCTAGCTTGGTTGGTATTTGGTGTCGCTACGACCCCAAATATCCTCTATAAAGGCGAACTTGAAGAAATTCAGGAAAAATATCCCGATAATTTCAAACTCACCTACGCAGTCAGCCGCGAACAGAAAAATGCTGAGGGTGGCAAAATGTACATCCAAGATCGCATCGCCGAAAACGCCGACCAACTTTGGTCGTTGATCCAGCAAGAAAAAACCCACGTCTACATTTGTGGACTCAAGGGCATGGAAACAGGCATCGATGCTGCTTTGACCACTGCCGCAGCCAAGTCCGATGTCAAATGGTCTGAGTACCGTTCTCAACTCAAGCGTGCGGGTCGTTGGCACGTTGAGACTTACTAGAGAGTAGATGGGAGATAGGAGATGGGAGATGGGAGATGGGAGATGGGAGTTGAGAGTTGGTAGGCGATCGATAGTCGCAGCGGGTAATTTCCCAACTCCCTCATCTTTACTCCCATCTCCCATCTCCCATCTCCCTACCCTTTTGTCAGTAGCGGGTAATTACGAATTATTTTCCTACCCCCGATTAACTACCCAAACCCCCCTACTCCCATGGTAAAATTGCATACAAACTGAGCAAACCTAGGTAAAAAGGATTTGGAGCCATGTCGTCAGCAGTAGAAGT
>NZ_JANLWO010000380.1:0-3011 GCF_031364565.1 Chamaesiphon sp. OTE_20_metabat_361 | reverse complement strand
CCAACTCCTGGAAGAAATTCAGAAAATTCAGACTAGTCAGTCTACTCATATTCCATCTACTCAACTGGAGGCACAATTAGAAGTGGAAGCAGGCAAATTTGAACTCGGAGTCGATGTCGATCTTACCGCTGCGGAATTAGTGGCAGTAGATGAAGGATTGGGAGATTTGCCTAACGGTTATGGCGACAGCCGCATCGTGTTATTACCTCGCGATCCGCAGTGGGCTTATGCTTACTGGGACATTCCCATCGAGCACAAAAATGAATTGCGCTACCACGGCGGACAACAATTGGCGCTGCGGATCTATGATGTTACCGATATCAATCTAGAGCATCAAAGCCCCCACAGTATCCAAGAATACCCGATCGATGAGATGGCTCGTGAATGGTACCTCCCCATCCCCGTGAGCGATCGTTATTACACGATCGATATCGGCTATCGTTGTGGCGATGGTAGATGGTTGGTACTGGCGCGTTCGGCATCTGTGGGCATTCCTCCCGTTTATCCCTCTGACTGGATCGAAGATATCTTCATCACCGTACCGTGGGAAGAAGAACTCGTGGGCAAAACATTTGTCGAATTGGTACCTCCCACCTACAAAGGATCTGAAGATGGTGTTAGTGGCACGAGTGCTACAACAGGTACCGATAATAACCCAAATGCGATCTACGAGCGGATCTTTGGCATGGGTGATTCAGTCGATTCCTTACGGATTTCTGGCTCGCTCTACGGTTCGATGCAACATTCCCCGTTAGAGTCGATTAGTTCCTTTGTCTTCCCCTCGGGAGTCGGCATGTGGGCACTACCAACGGCTTCGGGCGTGAATATGTCCGGTGTAGGCATGTCCGGGATCGGGATGGATATCAGCGAACGTCAGCGTCAATTCTGGCTGATTGCTGATGCGGAATTGATCGTCTATGGTGCTACCGAACCCGATGCAGCAGTATCCATCGGCGGACGCCAAATCAAGCTCAATCCCGATGGTACCTTCCGGTTCCAGATGTCCTTCCAAGACGGCAACATCGATTATCCAATCGTGGCTGTCGCTAAAGATGGCGAACAGCAACGCTCGGTACATATGACATTCGATCGCTCGACGCCTTCGCGGAATACTAATACCAAGGAAGAAGCAGTAGCCGAAAAGTGGTTCTAGGCGCTCTGTGGAGTCAGCCAACCAGTCGTAGCAACTGGACGATCTAAATTAGCCCCATCAATCCTCGCGGTTGGTGGGGCTAATTTGTCGCGATCGAGCGGTAGTGACATTTAGCCCTAGTTCAGTCAAACCTGTTATCCTAGAACTATTATGGGCAATTTGTGTCGTCTGTAACAATACAATCGAAATCTCGATCTGTTAGCTAAAATCGGCAAATCTTCGCTCCATATCTAGCCAAAATTAGTTAACTAGCGATCGCGCTTGCCTCAACCCCACCTTTAAATTCCCAATTTACATGACTAATGCGACACCGCGCGGCAAAAATCGAAAATCGTCGGTACTTCCCGATAATGACTGGCGATTATTATTGAGATTGTTACCCTATGCTCGCCGCAGTGGTAATTTATTTTTCGTGTCATTTGGGTTGTTGATTCCATTGGCAATTGCTAATGCGGTACAACCGCTAATTGTCGGTCAGGCAATCTCGAAGATTAGGGATGAAAAAACTTGGGATTTTGTTAGTAATTTATCCATGTTAGATGGATTGAATGTTCTGACATTACTGCTAATGGCGACGGTAGTTGTCAGATTAGTTTTGACCGCAATTCAAGGTTATACATCCCAACGGATCGGGCAACAAATTACCGCCGATATTCGGAATGATTTGTTTGATCGAGTCACTGCGTTGGCGGTACGTTTTTTTGATCGGACACCAGTAGGTAAATTAATTACCCGATTGACCAATGATGTTGAAGCATTGGGTGATGTGTTTACGACTGGAGCGATTGGCATCATCAGCGATCTATTTTCGATCCTGGTAATGATCTATTATATGTTTACGCTCCAGTGGAAAATTGCCACAATGCTGTTGGTGATGCTGATTCCAGTCGCAGCATTAGTGATTTACTTTCAGCATGAATATCGGAAGGCAAATTATCGGGGTAGAGAAGAATTATCTGCACTCAACTCGATGGTGCAAGAAAATGTTGTCGGTATTAATGTTGTCCAATTATTCAGACGCGAAAAATATAATGCTGAATTATTTCGGACTGTACGCGATCGATATATCAAAGAAATCGACCAAACAAATTTTCATGACTCGGCAGTATCTGCAACTCTAGAATGGATTTCCCTCGTAGCGATTGCAGGGGTACTCTGGTGGGGTGGATTGATGGTACTAGACAAGACATTAGATTTTGGGACACTGGCAGCTTTTATTCTATATGCCCAAAAATTGTTTGAACCATTGCGTCAATTTGCCGAAAAATTTACGGCGATTCAATCAGGATTTACCGCCGTAGAAAGAATTAGTGATATTCTCAATGAGCCGATCGAAATTAAAGATATCGATGATGCTCAAAGTCTACATCTGACTCACATTGATGGCGGTTCCCAAGGTGAAATTAGATTTGAACATGTCTGGTTTGCCTATAAAGATGATGACTATGTGATTCGCGATTTGGACTTCACGATTAAACCAGGAGAGAAGATTGCTTTAGTTGGCCCGACAGGTGCCGGAAAAAGTTCGATTATTCGCTTGCTGTGCCGTCTGTATGAGCCAACAAAGGGGCGAATTTTGGTTGATGGGGTAGATATCAAAAAAATCACTCAAGCCGAACTCCGTCGCTATCTAGGGGTGATTCTCCAAGATGGCTTCTTGTTTGCGGGAAATGTCCGAGACAATATCACCTTGGGTGAAGACTATACCGAAGCTGAAGTTCTTTATGCGGCTAAATCGACGAATATCGATAGGTTTATTAGTGAACTGCCTCAAGGCTATGATACTCAACTCCGCGAACGTGGATCTAATTTATCCGCTGGGCAAAAACAGTTAATTGCCTTTGCTCGTTCAGTGATC
>NZ_JANLWO010000374.1:0-13816 GCF_031364565.1 Chamaesiphon sp. OTE_20_metabat_361 | reverse complement strand
ATATTTACATCGCACCGGAGGGAGCCTTCTTGCATATTCCCATCGCCTACACCCAGATAGCGGATGATGCGGCGAATTTCTTGGGCGTATTCAGCCGCTTCGACACCACTCCGCAGATCGGGTTCGGAGACGATTTCACATAGGGGTACACCAGTCCGATTGTAATCTACCAGTGAGTGAGTGGAGCCAGATAACCTGTCGCTGCCACCATGTACGAGCTTACCAGCGTCCTCTTCCATGTGCATCCGCGTGATGCCGATTTTCTTGCGAGTGGGATTGCCAGCATCATCGAGAATTTCGATCTCTACCCAGCCATGCTCGGCAATGGGGAGATCGTATTGGGTGATTTGGTAATTTTTGGGTAAGTCGGGATAAAAATATTGCTTGCGATCGAATTTACTGTAAGCCGCAATCTGACAATTGAGCGCCAAACCCGCTTTGACAGCATACTCATACACCTTCTCATTGAGTACTGGCAAAACTCCGGGCATCGCCGTACATACCGGACAAATATTGTGGTTGGGAACAGCACCAAATTCGGTCGAACAGTTACAAAAGATTTTGGTAGCAGTATTGAGTTGACAGTGAGTTTCTAACCCAATTACGGCTTCATACTGGATTTTCGTCGGGGTAGCTACGGTCATGCGGCTATAAATATTAGTTTAGTGTAGAGCGATAGATCTCTTATTGTATCGCGTTGGCGTTGGCGAAAGCCTGCCGACGATTCTACCGATTAGCTTGCAACCAATTCTGTAAGTCAGCAATCTCTTGAAAATCTAATAAAGCCTCGCCCAGATCTTCCAATTTCGCTACAGGTAAAGCCACCACTACAGCATTAACATCTGGCGATAGCGTCCCAAATCGGCGCGACAATTGTCGCAGAATCATAGACTGCGCCTCTACTTGACGACCCTCACTAACTCCTTCGGCTTTGCCTTCAGCTTTGCCTTCAGCTTTGGCATCTCGATAAACTCTGGTTTCTTGTAGGGTAATTCCAATCATTGCTTCGACCTCGGCTCTGGTTAAGTTGGTAAATTTGTAGACCATAATTGTCGATATCATCTCAATTATTGCACGACTGTCTGGGAGCTGCTGCAACTGTTGGATGAGCGATTTTGCTTTGGTAACTGCGTTGTCATCGGGTAGAGTGGTGAGTACCATTAGCTCTAAACCGATTGGCAGTGGTTCGAGGGTGGTTAGTTCATTTAGGTAGATGCGCGTAATCCGTCCGCTGGTGAGAAATTCATCGACAGTGACTAATCGTGATTGTTCGATGCTGCGGCTGGACCGTTCTCCCAAGTTTTGTTACTATTTTGGAGTTTTCGATCGAGCCATTTAGTATTGAGGATATGTTCTGATGGAGGAACGAAATATACTATATCTTGATGATGGAAAACCTAATTAACCAACTTATTAAAGCTGCCCTAGCTGCTGTCAATCCATTTAATTCCATTCAAAATCGCTTGCGGTTAGATGGTGAGAATTTAGTTATCGAAGATCGCGTCATTAATTTAACCGATCGAGATATTCGGTGTGTTGCCGTTGGTAAGGCTTCTGTGCCGATGGCTCGATCGATCCACGAACTCCTTGGCGATCGAATTTCGCAAGGATTGGTTGTTACTAAATACGACCATTTAATGGATGTTAGATTTCCTGCTAATTGGGAAACGATCGAGTCGGCACATCCAGTTCCCGACGAGCTTAGTTTAGCTGCTGGCGATCGCGTGTGGGAATTACTCGCCGACTGTACGGAGCAAACTTTAGTCCTCGCTTGTATCTCTGGTGGTGCTTCATCTTTAGTCGTTGCACCGCGCGATTGGAATGCTTTAAACGAACTACTAACCAGCCCACCAACTGCTGAAATTAGTCAGGACACGCAACAATTAATTCGGTCGGCTTTATCGAGTCAATCGATAGATATTACTGCTGTAAATATTGCACAGAATATCTCGCTACCAGCATTACAAGCAATTGGCACGGCACTATTAGGGTGTGGCTTATCGATCGAGCTAATTAATGCGGTGCGATCGCGGATCGATCGATTGAAAGGTGGTGGCTTAGTCGCAAGAGTGGGTAAGGGTAAAGTAATTGGATTGATTTTATCAGATGTGATTGGCGATCCAATTGGCTCGATTGCGTCGGGTTTAACTAATCATCAAAATGCCGACAATATTTTCGTTGGTAATAATCTTCAAGCTTGTAAAGCGATCGAGCAAACGATCGATGAGGAAGGGGAATATACCGCTCAAATTGTAATGACTAATCTCCAGGGAGAAGCGCGGGTTCGTGGTGTCGAAATCGCTCAAAAAATTATTACCGAACCAAGCAGAACCGTGTTAATTTATGGTGGTGAAACTACAGTTAATTTGCCAAAAGATTGCACGGGTATCGGTGGTCGTAATACCGAATTAGGATTGGCGGCTGCGATCGAATTGGCAAAAAAGAATGTCCCTGCATGGGTAATTACGCTAGCAACTGACGGTACCGATGGGCCGACGGATGCGGCGGGAGCAACGGTAAATGAACGAACGAACGATCGCGCTTTAGCATTAGGATTAGATGCTCAGTCGGCACTCGATCTACATGATAGTTATTCGTTCTTTCGGCAACTGGGCGATCTGCATATTATTGGGGCGACGGGAACTAATGTTGCCGATATTACGATCGCAATTCGTCCTTAGATACAGTTAGTGGTCGATCGTCATGACAATCTTAGTTAGCAAGCTGTAAACTAAAATTATCCCCTAGTGGTGATTCACAAAGGGATAGTTGGATTGGTAAATAAGTCTTCAGATCATGACCCAAAATAATGAATCAAACGATCGAGACAGACGCTCTCTGGATCGACAATTTAGAACGCTCGAACGACAGCTAGTGAGGCTCGAAGATACTCAATTGACAGGTAGAGAAGTAAATTACTCCTTCAACCATGTATACGGGGAGATCGATGCCCTAGAAGACCAGATGAATCGCCGCTTCGATCGAATTGAAAGCCAAATCGAGCGACTAGCAGCTAGAGTGGAGGAGCGGTTCAATCGGTTGGAGCGAAAATTCGATCTCGCGATCGAGACATCACTAGCTAGATCCAAAACATTAGGTGGGGATTGAGATATTGTTACTCATCCCACATGCCTAATCCTGAATTTAACTCCGTAGAGTTACTCGAAACTTCTCAACTAAAACATCGCGAATCTTTTGTTGTAAAGGTTCTACGTCTGCATCTGTCAATGTGCGATCCGGTGCGCGGTAGATGGATCGAATTGCCAAACTTCGTTGTCCGTCGGGGACATTGGCACCGCGATATTCATCGAAGACTTCGACGGCTTCTAATAGTTCGCCGCCAGCTTTAGCGATCGATTTTTGGATATCTGCTAAAGATAGCTCGATCGGGGCGAAGAAAGCCAGATCGCGATCGGATGCGGGATAGGTAGAATAGTTTTTAAAAACTGGTACCAATCGTTCTTCGTCGGCGAGATAATTGAGGATCGGATCGAGGTTGAGTTGAAAGACATATACCGCCGCTGGGAGGTCTTTTTCCTGACGGAGTTGGGGGTGTAGTTGTCCGAAGTAGCCCAATTTTTGCCCCTGCAACCACAATGATGCGGTGCGTCCGGGATGTAGTTTCGGATCGGATCGAACTGCTTGATATTCGACGGGGATTTTGAGGCTGTGACAGACGCTATCGAGCATTCCCTTGGCTTCGTACCAAGTGAGGGGTTGCGGCTTACCACCAGTCGTCCAGCGTCCGATCCCAGCATCGCCGCCGAGGATGCCAGCGAGGACGTCGGTTTCTGTCAATCCGGTTTCGTCGCGTCCGAAGATTTTGCTAATTTCAAAGCCTGGGAGTGCGCCGTTACCCTGAGCGAGGTTGGTTTGGAAACTTTGAATCAAACCGGAGATTAATTCCGATCGTAATGTCGCATATTCGGTAAACATCGGGTTAATGATTTCTACCTGCGAGCCGTTATTTAGTTTCTCGATGGCATAGGAATATTGGACGACTTCATTTAAGCCGACAGCACGGAAAGCGGCGCGAATTTGGCGTAATAATTCTTCGTCGAGGGAGAGGAAACCCGCCGCCGATTCTGACGGGAGCGTATCCATGAATCGATCGTAACCGTAAAGTCGAGCGACTTCTTCAATGAGGTCGATTTCCCGTTCCAAATCGCGGTAACGGTAAGGTGGAACTACCACATCCCAAACCGTTTCTTCTTTATCATTTAACGTCGCTGTCAATTGACAACCCAAAGCTGTCAGCGTCCGCTCGACATCTTCAGTCGTAATTTCCCCAGGTTCGCCATCATCATCGATCGGCCCTAAAATCTGATTCAACCGTTCCAACCGGAGGTTAATCGATCGCGGTTGCAGGGTGATATTAGGACGACGATCGCTGATATCCTGACAGACTATCTTACCACCAGCTAGCTGGATAATTAGCTCGATCGCCCGATGAGTGGCTGTTTCGAGTTCGGCAAAGTTGACACCCCGCTCGTAACGAGTCGATGCTTCCGATCGCATTCCGCCTTGACTCCGTGCCGATTTTCGCACGGCGACGGGATCGAAAATTGCCGCTTCGAGGACGATGTTTTGAGTACCTGTAGAAACCTCAGTACTTTCGCCACCCATGACTCCTGCCAGGGCTACGGGGGTGGCACTAGCTGTAATTAGGAGATTTTGAACGTTGAGCTGTCGCGCTTGACCGTCTAGGGTCTTCAGGCTCTCACCTTTCTCAGCAAGGCGCACGCCCATTGCGATCGTTTGGCTACCGCTGATAGCTTGTAATTTAGCCGCATCGAAGGCGTGTAAAGGTTGCCCCCACTCTAGTAGGATGTAATTTGTCACATCCACCACGTTATTAATCGGGCGAATACCAGCGGCTTGCAAGCGACGTTGCAGCCAGTCGGGGGACGGTGCAATTTGGATGCCTTCAATCAGGGTAGCCGAATAAACGGGACAAGCTTGAACCTCGCTAACATTAACGGTTAATTGCGGTTGATTGGCAATCGGCGACGCATCCACAGTCGGGAGTTTCAAGGCTCCACCAGTGAGTGCGGCGACTTCTCTAGCAATTCCCACCATACTCAGCGCATCGGCGCGATTGGCGGTGGAGGAGAGATCGAGGATGACATCATCCAATCCTAATAAGGGTCGCACATCGGTACCGATTGCGGGTGTATCGGGATGCTCCGATTCGCCGAAAATATAAATTCCTTCCGAATCTTTTGTCAATCCCAATTCCGAGAGCGAACAAATCATCCCTTCAGATTTTTCGCCCCGTAATTTGGCAGGTTTAATTTTGAGATCGACTTTGGGCAAATAAGTACCCACAGTGGCGACAGCGACATGAATGCCCGCGCGGACATTTGCCGCACCACAAACGATTTGCAACGGCTCCTCACCGCCAACATCCACAGTACAAACGCTTAATTTATCCGCATTCGGGTGTTGAATCCGCGTCAGTACCCGCCCGACGACTACCCCATCCGCCCAAGTGCTACGATCTTCGATCGATTCAACTTCAAAGCCAGCTAGAGTCAGGGTTTGCGCCAACGTCTCCGGATCTAGTTGGCAGTCTACTAATTCTTTTAACCAATTTAAGGCAATATACATTTAATTTAATTGAGCTATGATGAGCGTCGTTGGCGCACTCTCCAAAAGAGAATCGCCTATCTATTGTCATACAGATCGGGATTGCTGTCAGGGGTTAGTGGGTATTGGTGGTTGACTGAGATCGGCGGTTGGAAATCGTAGTGCTGTCCGAACCGCTCAGTCGATACTCGTGTCTATTTTGCTAGTCGCTCGACAGCAATTTACCCCTGACAGCAACCAAAAAAACCGCAGATCGGAGGTAAATTCGTGCATCGCGCAATTATTGGCTTTCATCAAGATTCAGAACAGCATTGGGTGGCAGAACTAGACTGCGGACACTGCCAACACACTCGCCACGAACCACCCTTTTTTCCACGTCCCTGGGTAACTACAATCGCCGGAAGATTGGCGCACATCGGGCAAATTTTGAACTGTGTTATCTGCGATCGAGAAATAGTTGAAAATAACGATCGATCCGATCGCTTGAACTAACCGAACTAAATTTCGATCTATTTAGTCTACATTTTCCTCACCTATTCATCTGATAACGGTTCCAAAACTTGAAACGCGATCGAGTGAGCCTCACCCTCTTCAACACCCAACGTCTTTAAAATCAGTTCGGTAATTTGTTCTGGATAATCTGGCTCGGAATGTCCGCCCAGAATGGTTCGCATCGCCATTAAACCCGTACCCAAAATTAGATCGATCGCGGCTTGTTTATTTGTCACCTGAAATCGCCCTAATCGCAGCCCAGCCTCTAAATCTGTCGTCACCCCTGTTTTTATCGTTTCGCTCAATGGGGCAGCCACCAAGCCGCTTCTAACTATTACCCAGCCCCAAGTAGCATCGCGGATGGCTTGATGCAAAAATTGGCGAATCGCGATCGCCATCCGTGCGGCTGGATCTTCAATCTGGGCAGACTGCGCCCATAGACTATGGTTCATTTCATCGCTCAGAGCGACAGCAACGGCGGTGAGGACTTCTTCTCGCGTCTGGAAATAGTTATAAAATGTACCCCGCGCCACGGCGGCTTCAGCGATGATCTCGTCGATCGTCACGGCATCGGCTTCTTTACGGGCAAATACCCGATAGGCGGCGGCGATTAAATTCGATCGAGTCCGTTCTCGTTTTTCTAACCCGATCGATGCTCGTCGCGATGGCTGCATTGTGTTTGACATCTTTTAGCCTACTGCAAAGTCATCGTATTTTACGCGCGATCGCCACTATATAACAATTAGGTGGTGCTTAGCTCCCCGACTGTTTCAAAAAGTCGGGGAGCTGTACTAGTGCTGATTTGACGATCGAGCTAAATTGACGTTAATATCAAACTGACACTAGTGTCAATTTAATCCAGAACGACTCAGGAGAATTATTGATGCGGATTTTGGCGATCGCGCTTGGCTCTCAAGGTGACGTGCAGCCTTATGTTGCTCTGGGTAAAGGATTACAAGCAGCAGGACATCGCGTCCGCGTGATGACTCATATCAATTTTGAACGATTAGTCACATACCACAGCTTAGAATTTTATCCAGTCAAAGGGAACGTTCAAGAAATCGTCGAGTCGCCAGAAATGCGCGCATTGCTAGAACAAGGAAATTTCTTGGCAATTAACAAACATACCTCGAAACTCGCTCGATCGGTCGCGATCGATTGGGCACAAGCAGGATTAGAGGCTGCTCGGGGGATGGATTTAATCGTGGTGGGAGTTGGTGGATTAAACATCGCGGTTTCGCTGGCGGAGAAGTTGCAGATTCCTTTACTTCCCGCTTTTTTGTTTCCCTTTACGCCAACGCGATCTTTTCCTGGCATCTTGTTTCCCCAGTCGCTCACTAAACTTGGCGGTACCTTCAACTGGTTATCGCACCTGCTATTACGACAGATAATGTGGCAAGGGTTTCGCACAGCCGATCGCCTTGCTAGAGCGCAAGTATTAAACCTGCCCGCCGCATCCTTCTGGGGGCCGTATAAATCGCCAGTAATGCACCGATACCCGACGCTTTATGGTTTCAGTCCATCGGTTATTCCCAAGCCTGCGGATTGGCGGAATACGGAGATTGTGGGCGATTGGTTTTTGGATACTAGCGGCTGGACTCCACCCGCAGATTTAGTAGAATTTCTCCAAAACGGTGCGTCGCCTGTATATATCGGTTTTGGTAGTATGGGCAGTCGCAAGCCGGAAGAAACCGCAGAGTTGGTTCTACAGGCAATAAATCGCACTGGACAACGTGCCATTTTGCAAGCTGGTTGGGGTGGTTTGAGTAAGGCTGACGTACCAAATAATATTTTGATGATAAATTCGGTGCCGCATTCCTGGCTATTCCCTCGGATGGCGGCGGTGGTGCATCATGGCGGTGCGGGGACGACGGCGGCAGGTTTGAGAGCGGGGGTACCGTCGATTGTGATTCCGTTCTTTGGCGATCAGCCGTTTTGGGGTCAACGGATTGCTGATTTGGGGGTAGGAACGGCACCGATTCCACGCCAGCAGCTAACGGTGGAAAAATTGGCTCAGGCGATCGACCGAGCCGTAACAGATCCAGTCATGCGGCAACGTGCAGCCGATTTGGGGGCGAAAATTCAGGCTGAGGATGGGGTGGGGCGCGTTGTTTCGATCGTCCGAGAGATTGAAGAAAAGGGTCTATAAATCTTTGCCGCTACGCCAGACTCATTGTGTCCAATTCGACTTACTAGGTGGTTGTGTCATCGAGAAACCCCAAACGCAGGGGGCTGCACCAGATGAAGTCCTGTACATTGGCGAAGGTTTGCCTCGTTATGCAGAGGGCGAACCACGTCGCGTGAACTTGAGTGTGTCGCGCTTACCAGATTTAGTTGTAGAGATTGCCGATACTACTTTAGCTAGCGATTTGGATGAGAAGAAACAACTTTATTTAGCATTAGCCATTCCTGAATATTGGGTAGTTGATGTTAAAGGCAAGCGAGTACTCGCCTTTCGATTGGTAGATGGCAAATATCGGGAGTGTACTGAATCAGTTGCCCTGACAGGACTACCGATCGATCTACTAGAACAAACGCTAAATCAGATGGATAATACTAATGGTAATGCCGCACTTTGGTTTGCAGCCCAAATCGATAAGTTGCCAGCAAAATAGTTGGTGTTGCCTAATTCAATCTTTATAGATCTCGATCTTCTGTGCGATCGATAACTTTCAGCCCGGTTAACCCAGCACCAACAGCTCCTATACTCAAACAAATTATCGACATTTTAGTAGATAGTGGGTACTGTCCGATCTGTGACGATCTCCACCAATCGCATGTCCACAAATTTCAAGCGAAAAAAACGTCGGGGTAATTCATAAATCACCCCGACGTTTTTTTATTAATCTAAACCTTTGCCAACTGCTTCACCTCCACAGGTGCAGTTAGAGCTGCTTCTAGCTCTGACTTACCAAGTCGGGCTTCGAGGATATTCATCACTTCACGACCGAAATCATTGGGATTATCGCGGAAGGCTTGGAGACAAACCTCGCCAAAGAATGAGCCTAATGGTTCGGGATTCCAGAGCAGTTTTTTGGCAACCCAAGGCATGTGACTCATCGGGTTATAACCGGGTTTGATAATATCATTTTTGAAGGCATATTCTTCTAAATGGGTATGCGGTTGTAACCCGATAAAGAAGATTGCTGGTTCGACTTTATCTGCGCCGAAAATCTTCTCCATTTCACGATGATAAGCGATCGTTTGGCGGATCGTTTCAAAGCGTTCGTCGATGACATTAAATGAGTAATTAATCGACACCATATCTTCAAACCCGGCGGCTTTGAGATCGCGACAGTTTTGTAAGACAGTCCGCAGATTATAGCCCATCCGCATTTTGCGAACTAGTTCCTGAGAACCGCTGGTAATGCCGATCTCAAAATAGTTCATCCCGGTTTTTACCATCAATTCGCACAGCTCGGGTGTCAGATTGTCAGCGCGAATATACGCCGCCCATTTAATATCTGTCATCCCACTATCGACGATCTTTTGTAATAACTCGATCGCATCATCGATATAACGTCGGGCGGGGATAAATTGAGCATCGGTAAACCAGAAGTTCCGAATTCCGCGATCGTACAATTGCCGCATTTCGGCAACTACTTCATCAGCCGGATTGATTCTAACCTGCTTACCTTCAATGACGGTATAAACACAGTAACAACAGTTGTGCGGACAACCGCGTTTGGTTTGCACGCCGACATAAAAATCCCGATCTTGCAAGTAATAGCTAAATTCCGGCCAGATCGTCTCGATATAATCATAGTTGCACGCCGTCTTTTCGATCGGGGCGGGCGGTTCGTGTACCAATCCTTTGCGAGGGGCTTCACCGACGATATAGCAACGTTCTTGAGTGAGATCTTCGGCTTTGATAATCTTCTCTAGCAGGGCTTCACCTTCGCCGATCGAGACGATCGCACCTTTTGGTAAACTCTTAGATAATTGCTCGTAGAAGACGCTGACAGCCCCCCCACCGACGACGAGTTGCGTATCGGGATGATATCGCTTGGCACGTTTGAATCCGCGCTTAATCAGGGACATATTCCGCCACAGTTCGGTATAGTGGCTCTTGAGCATCCGCGCCCCGCCGAGCGCCCCACGCAGCTTTTTGAGCGGGTTGCGATCGTAGAAAACTTCAAAGGAGTTCTGGAGCGGATTGCCGCCGCGTCCGCCCACTGGTGCGTAGATCTGGATATCCCGCCACGAGTATACCAATAAGTTGGGCTGGAACTCGTCGATCGCGGCATCGAGCGACTTACCATAATCTAGAGGTACCGCCGCACCCACGTCGAAGATCCGTTGCTCGACATCGGGAAACTGCTTGTGAACGTGATCTGATAAATATACTACCCCAATCGGGAAAATCGGATTACAAGGTAGGCGACAATAGAGAATCCGTGTATTCATAATTTAGGGGATAGGGAATAGGGAATAGGGAATAGGGAATAGGGAATAGGGGGGCAAAGATTAGCACTGATAACCTTGTCTTGAAAAGGTGCTCGACTTGGGGAAACCCCAAGAACGCACTTTCCACAATCCGTCAAATCCGGCAAATCCTCAAATCCCGATCGAAGTTTTATTAATGTCTTTAATATAACTTTACACAAAACTCACAGGGAAAGGTAGGCGCAGATGGGGATTCTCTCGCCCAGGTGCGATGATTTTTATAGATAGATTATTCGAGCGATCCCCGATAGGCACGAAAAGTAGTAAACTTTACAGCTTCTCTCTAAATAGGAGTGATACCTTGAAGGTGTCGATCTTTCTCTGGGCACCAGGTGAAATAGATTATTATGGCTCACATTCTCGATCCATTACCGCAAGACAATGCCGATGACATTTGTTGCTGCTATGTCAACAGCACCAGTCAAATCCAAGTTGCCCGCATTACCAACGTGCATAACTGGTACTTTGAACGGGTGGTCTTTCCCGGGCAACGACTGATATTTGAAGCCCCAAGCTATGGCTATCTGGAAATTCATACTGGAATGATGGCTAGTTCTATTTTATCAGATAAAATCCCTTGCCAACAACTAGTCGTCCTGGGGGAAGATGAACCCCACCCTTTCGCGATCCCGACGACTCAGGATCGCCAGTACGCCCATCAATAGGGGGGCTTTAGGCTTTAGGCTTTAGGTTTTAAGCTTTCGGCTTTAAGCTTTAGGTTTAGGATTTGGGGGATTACACATTTTGCCTGGTAACAAATCAGACTTCAAATCAGTAACGCCTACTAAGTTGGATTCGATCGAGCTATTTCTTCAGGACTTCATCTGCATGGTTTTCATCATCACCGATCGAGTGTACTCAGGTTCGTCAGGCTAGAGCAAATATCTAGTGTGACGAACGGCTCGATGTATGGACGATGCGAGTGTGTTCGAGCGATCTGCTCGTTGGGGAAACATGATGCACGAGGGTCGAGCGTCCCTTCCTCGACCCCAGACATGGTAAAATATAGGGTAACTATAATAACCGTGCTAAAAACAAGGATTAATAAAATATGGACGCAGCACTCCTAATTGCCAAATTGCCAGAAGCGTACGCCATCTTCGATCCCTTAGTCGATGTTCTGCCAATCATTCCAGTATTATTTCTAGCTCTAGCCTTTGTTTGGCAAGCTGCTGTCGGTTTCCGCTAAGTTGAGCAAGGATTTGTGAGATCCGTTCGCCTCCAAGTGAGTGGATCTTGAAAACTACAACCGAACTAAAACTTTGCGTTAAAAGACATTCTCGATGTGAGGGTGTCTATTTTTGTGGATAGTGAATAGGGAATAGTGAATAGTGGATAGTGAATAGAGATCGGCAATAATGCTTTGTCATAATCCGCAGATCTACAACCTTGCCCTTTCCCCTTTCCCCTTTCCCCTTTCTTACCCATTACCCATTACCCTTTACCCTTTCCCCTTCCCCCGGCGGAACCATTTACAATCAAAGGTGTACCGCTCAAGATAATTAGCCGTGACAGTCAGAGTTCGCATCGCTCCAAGTCCAACTGGTAACTTACATATTGGCACTGCTCGCACCGCCGTTTTCAATTGGTTATTCGCTCACCACTCCGGGGGGACATTTATCCTCCGCGTCGAAGATACGGATACCGAACGCTCCAAGCCTGAATACACCCAAAATATCCTCGACGGGATGCAGTGGTTGGGTTTAAATTGGGATGAGGGGCCATTATTTCAATCGCAACGCCTCGATTTATATCGGCAGTCGATTCAGACTTTACTCGATAATGGTCGCGCTTATCGCTGCTATACTACCACAGCGGAACTCGACGAGCTGCGCGCGTCTCAAGAAGCAAATCATCAACCTCCCGGCTATGACAACCGCCACCGCGATCTTACCCCCGAACAGGAAGCCGCATTTATCGCTGAAGGTCGGCGTCCGGTGATTAGATTTAAAATAGATAACGATCGTGAAATTAGCTGGGTAGATCTGGTTCGCGATACAGTTACCTGGAAGGGTAGCGATTTGGGTGGGGATATGGTGATTTCCCGCGCCGCTGACGAACATGAGTTAGGACAACCGCTCTACAATCTCGCGGTAGTAGTAGACGATATCGATATGAAAATTACTCACGTCATTCGTGGTGAGGATCATATCGCCAATACTGCCAAACAAATCCTGCTGTATGAAGGCTTGGGTGTCAAAGTGCCCGAATTTGCCCATACACCCCTGATCCTGAGTGAAGAAGGCAAGAAACTCTCCAAGCGCGATGGCGTAACTTCGATCGATGATTTCAAGCAGATGGGCTATGTCGCACCAGCACTAGTCAATTATATGACGCTGTTGGGTTGGTCGTCTCCCGATGCCGAAGAGTTATTTACGCTAGAAGAAGCAGCAAAACAGTTTGATTTCGATCGAGTCAACAAAGCTGGTGGTAAATTTGATTGGGATAAACTCAACTGGATTAACAGTCAGTATATCCATGCCATGCCCGCCGAGCAACTATTGCCCCAATTAATTCCCTATTGGCAAGCTGCGGGATTTACATTCGACCCCACCGCAGATCGCGACTGGCTGCTCCGGCTTACCAGTCTCATCGGTGCCAGTCTAGCGCGGCTGGATGAATGTGTCGAAATCAGTCGCACGTTCTTTACCGATAGCGTTACCCTCGATGAAGAGGCTACTGCTAAAGTCGCTCAACCCGGTGCTACAGAAGTACTAACTAGTCTGGCAACAGCCATGAAAGCTAAGTCAGAATTGAGCGAGAGCGATGTCCAGGAGCTAATCAAACAGGTGACAAAAGAGCAAAACGTCAAAAAGGGCGTGGTGATGCAAAGTCTCCGTGCTGCCCTAACTGGCGAAGTCCACGGCCCCGATCTGATTCAGTCTGTACTACTCTTGCACCAACATCAATTGGCAGTCCCCCGGATCGATCGCGTATTAGGATAGAGACAAGGAGGTAATGGGATGATTTAGCGCGCCCATTACCTTTTTTTGTAAATAGAGACATATAGCCTATATAAGTAAGTTAGACGTAAGTTAATATTGGGTATATCCATTCGCCCAATACCTCGATCGAGCTGATTTATAATGATTAAATATATATTTACAACTAGCTTAATTTTCACAGGTTTGCTGATGGAAGCTGGTCTCGCCCATGCACAGACTTCTACTCAAAACGCTCCTCAAACTTCCACTGTCGGCAACAACTCGGATGGAAATACCGTCGTCCAAACCAATCCTCAAAATAGCCAGAATAATAGTCAGCAAGTTAATTATCCCAGCATTCCCTT
>NZ_JANLWO010000362.1:0-3705 GCF_031364565.1 Chamaesiphon sp. OTE_20_metabat_361 | reverse complement strand
ATTTTAAATGCACCGCTGGCTCCAGGCGTCAAGCTACCTTGGCAATTCCAGCAGTTAGGTTTACCTGTAGCGGGAGAAATGCTCACCCAAGATCCGCTCTCTGTCGAGCGGCTGTTGGAGGCTGGATCTAAAGCCGTAATTGAAGATAATTATCTCGAAGTCTACCGTAAACCATATCTTAAAAGTTCGGCTCCCGGTCGATCTCTCCTGGCAACGATTCGCAATCTCCAACTAGCGCAGTCTCTCGCCGAAATTAGTACTGGACTCCCCAAATTAGAAATTCCAATTCAAATATTATGGGGTACCAATGACCCTTGGCTCGATCTCGCACCAGCACAAGCCTGTGCCAAAACGCTCAAACGAGGGGAACTAGTCACTTTACCCACTGCCGCACATTATCCTCAAGAACACTGGTATGCTGAGATTAATCGATCGTTAATTCCATTTTTGCGTCGTCAAGACTAGCAAATATTGTAAGTCGATCGCTGTTGGATCTTACTTAAATCCCAAATTGTCTCGGTCAGGAACTAAGTACGAACAGTACGTGGTACTGTCAATGAGAGTCGATAGTCTATCGCTACTAATCTTACCCGCTCACTGCTATGTCTGACCTGCCTTTCACTCTGGATCAGTTACGGATTCTCAAGGCAATTGCTGCGGAGGGGAGTTTTAAACGCGCCGCTGACAGCTTATATGTGTCTCAACCTGCGGTCAGTTTACAGGTGCAGAATCTCGAACGTCAACTAGATGTGCCGTTATTCGATCGCGGTGGGAGACGAGCGCAACTGACTGAAGCAGGACATTTGCTGCTTAGTTATGGCGAAAAAATTATCACGCTCTGTCAAGAAACCTGTCGCGCTATCGAAGATCTTCAAAATCTCCAAGGTGGTACCCTAATTGTCGGCGCATCGCAAACTACAGGTACCTATCTACTCCCGCGCATGATTGGGGTATTTCGACAAAAATATCCCGATGTCTCCGTACAGTTACACGTCCATTCTACCCGGCGGACGGCTTGGAGTGTCGCTAATGGGCAGGTGGATTTGGCAATTATCGGCGGTGAAGTTCCCGCCGAATTACAAGATTCGCTGGATGTTTTGCCCTACGCCGAAGATGAATTCGCGCTAATTTTACCGACAAATCATAGTTTTGCGACTATGAAGAGTATCCCCAAGGAAGATCTCTACAAACTTCAGTTTATATCATTAGATTCACAATCGACAATTCGCAAAGTAATCGATCGAGTCTTAACTAGATGTGGCATCGATCCCAATCGGCTTAAAATCGAAATGGAACTCAATTCGATCGAAGCTATTAAAAACGCCGTCCAAGCGGGTTTGGGTGCGGCATTCGTATCTTCATCGGCGATCGAAAGAGAGGTCGAAAATGGGACGTTACATCGCGCACATATCGACGGTGTAGCAATCGATCGCATCCTCTCTGTCATCGTCAATCCCAATCGCTATCGTTCTAAAGCTGCTGAAGCTTTCGCTCAAGAAATACTACCTAATTTTACGACATATCCTTGGGATGCCAGCAAGTTATTTTCCAAGCGTGTGAAAGCAGAAATTGATATTGAAGAAGATAGTTAGAAGTCGATTTAGCAAACAGCGGGCTACTAATATGCTAGTCCGCGTAGCGAACTGTGCATTATTAGCTATACTCGCAGAGCCTATGCGTTAGGATAATTACACCTAAAGCCTAATTCCTAAATCCTAACACCCAAAGCCTAATACTTAAAGCCTTCCTAACGAGATTGACATTGAGCCAATGACGACGAGAATTGCGCCGAATAATCCGAGGGGCGTGATATATTCGGGAGTGACTAATCCAGGTGCGAGCCAAGCAGTCAGACTCATCGAGACGATCGTAAAAATTGGGGCTAATGCTAGAATGGCACTGACTCTAGATGCTTCCAAATGTTGCAGGGATTCGGCAAAAGCGCCGTAGGCAATCACTGTATTTAAGCCACAAAAAATCAGTGCGATCCACTCGATCGAGTTAAGCTGAAGTAGAGTTTGAGGTTTGGCTACCATCGAAAATAACAATCCACACGCGCCATAAATAACCCACATAATATGTGTGGAGTCCAATCTAGTTAGTAATTGCTTTTGAATTAATGCGTAAATCGCCCAAGTAATGCCAGCAATAATTAACATGATACTACCGCTGATATAGCTATCGCTACCAGTTGCCAATACCTTAAATTGTTCGTAAAAGAAACCGATAAATCCAGCTACTAAAATACCCACGCCCATCCATTGATAGCGGGTATAACGTTCTTTGAAAATAAATAACCCACCCAAGCTCAAAAATACACCCGCCAACTGAATCAAAACTTCAGCATGGGAAGGTGAAGTGGATTTCAACCCCATCACAAAGAAAATATAATTACCCATCAACCCCAAAATGGCGATCGCAAATAAGTAGATTGGTACCGCTCTCAATTGTGCAATCCGAGGTAGATTTCCTTGTTTAGTCAGATAGCAACCTAGTAGAATAAAGGCAGTAGCAAACCGGAACCAATTAATAGTATACAGATCTAATTTTTTCAAGACAACTGCAAGTGCAATTGGTACCAATCCCCACAAAACTACTGTAATTAGTGATAATCCCAATCCCAACCGCCAGTTACCCGTTGTCCGATGAAGTTCCATTAGCTTAGATATTAGAGATTAGTTGAGAGTAGTTTTAGTTAAATATGGATAACAGTTTAGAGCTAGTTGAAGTCATCCGCGATCGGATTGAGAATTCACCACAAAAACAGATTACTTTTGCTGAATACATGAGTTTGGTACTATATCATCCTCAGTATGGCTATTATGCAAGTAATGCCGAAAGAATTAGCGAACGGGGTGACTTCTTAACTTCGCCGCACTTAGCCGATGATTTTGGTGAGATGTTAGCCATTCAACTATATCAAATCTGGCAAAATTTGGGAGAGCCGCAGCTATTCAATATTGTCGAAATGGGTGCGGGACAAGGATTATTAGCCGCTCAAATTTTAGATTACGCGCAGCGTGAATATCCAGACTTCTTTAGCTCGATCGATTACATCATCATCGAAACCGCACCAGCGATGATATATGCCCAACAGACAAGGTTAAAAGATTTACCTGTACGCTGGTGTGAATGGACAGAAATACCCGATCGATCGATCGACGGTTGCTTTTTATCGAACGAACTCATCGACGCTTTACCAGTACATCAAGTCGCAGTTATTGAAGGTGAATTGCAAGAAATTTGGGTGAATAACGGCGATAAAGAGCAAGTATTTATCGAAACTATTGCCGAACTATCGACAGCTAAACTAACGGAATATTGGCAACTCAATCGGATTAACTTACTTAGCGATCGCTATCCCGATCGCTATCGCACCGAAGTCAATTTAGCAGCCTTGGATTGGTTGGAACTAGTTTTTAAAAAGTTACAGCAAGGCTATATTATCTCGATCGATTATGGTTATACAGCCGATCGATATTACAATCCGATGCGATCGCAAGGAACATTGCAGTGCTACTACCAACATGCTTATCATTCCGATCCATATATCAATATCGGCAATCAAGATCTTACCGCACATGTCGATTTTACCGCACTTCAAAATCAAGGTGAGTTATTGGGCTTGCAAACAGTCGGATTTAGTCAGCAGGGGCTGTTTTTAATGGCATTGGGTTTGGGTGAAAGAATTGCGGCAATTTCGAG
>NZ_JANLWO010000323.1:0-2468 GCF_031364565.1 Chamaesiphon sp. OTE_20_metabat_361 | reverse complement strand
GAGCTAGATGCTGGGCCGATTATCGAGCAGGATGTGGTGAGAGTTACCCACCGCGATGATGTGGACGATTTGATTAGGAAGGGCAAGGATCTCGAACGGATCGTGCTGGCGCGGGCGGTACGACACCACCTTCAAAATCGGGTATTGGTATATGGCAATAAAACCGTAGTGTTCGATTAGAGTGAGCAACATTTAAATATCGCTTCATAATGCCTGAAACCTAGCTGGTGGGCAGTGCCCACCCTACATTATCTATTATATTATCGGCCTTTTACCTCTTACCTTTTACCTTTTACCCTTTACCTCTTACCTTTTACCTCTTACCCGATTGTTGCAGCCACTAAGTCCAAATTCATCGGTTTCCAAGGTTGGGGTTCGATCGCTTGAGTAGCTAGAGACTTGGCGGCGAGAGAGTTCTGGAACTCTTTGACTGTGCCTTCCGTATGCAACAGCGACACTAGCAAACCCTCGAACTTGATATCGCCCCCAGCGGCTGTCGGTAAGACAAACTGAGGCTTGAGCAATTCGCACAGGGATAGCGTCGTCGCTCGACCTTTGATGACGGCACCGAGTAATGGTAGCTTGAGATCGATCAGTGGTGTAATGATGACATCGATCGCGGGTTCATTGGCGAGTGCTGGTGAGTGGTTGCCGTGGGGTTCGTAATACAGGCTCTGTTCGCCGCGAATGATATAAGCATTTTCAACTGTGGTGGGGCCGACTGGAGATCCGGGCATTGCTTTGATTTCGATGTCGGCAAATCGGTAACTTTCACCATGAGCGAGGGTTGTAATTTGCTCGTAGCCTAAGTTCTGGATTAATTGAGTCGCATTGGGCGAGCAGACGATCGGGATCGATCGATCTAAAATGGCTAAAGTCGGAGGATGAGCGTGATCGGGTAATCCTTGGGAGATCAAGATCAGATCGATATTTTCGGGCAGCGCTCGATCGACTGTTTTGGTACCATGAAACAACCAGGACTGGTTTCCAAAGATCAGATCGCCCACAATCCAAGGATCTAATAAAATTGTTTTGCCGCACAGTTCGATGAGCCAAGAGTTGTTATCCAGCCAAGTGAGTTGCATAAAAATTTTAGATCTGACACTATTGTTTATATAATTTAACACTGTGCCGATCGAGATTGCCATGGGCTAGAAGTCTTCGGTGCGTTATCCTGCACAAGTAACACACCCTACCTGCTACATTATTATTATTCTGATGACGATCGAACAACCAGCGACATCGGCTTTACCATTACCGCCAGGAAAATCTGGCTTACCTTGGATTGGCGAAACGATCGCCTTTTTGACCGATCCGGATTTTGCCAATAAGCGCCGCCAACAGTATGGAGCGATCTTTCGGACGCATCTTGTCGGGCGTCCAACGGTGGTGATGAGCGGTGCGGTGGCAAATAAATTTATTTTAGCCACTAACTTTGATAAGTTTTCCTGGCGCGATGGTTGGCCGGATAATTTTAAGGAATTATTGGGAGCGTCGTTATTTTTGCAAGAGGGAGCCGAGCATCAGCGCAATCGGAAGTTATTGATGCCCGCTTTTCATGGCAAGGCATTGACGAACTATGTTGCGACGATGACCGAAATTACCGATCGATATCTGACTAAATGGGAGCAAATCGGCGATTTAACTTGGTTTCCCGAACTCAAAAATCTCACCTTTGAAATTGCCAGCGTATTACTGATTGGCAGCGAACCAGGTGCGGAAACGACTGAGTTGAGTCGGTTATTCACCGAGCTGACAAATGGCTTATTTACGATCCCGCTCAATTGGAGTTATACGACCTACGGACGGGCGATCGCAGCGCGTGACAAATTGCTAGCCCACATCGAGCAAGTTGTCCTAGAGCGGCAGCAACAGCCCACTCAGGACGCGTTGGGATTGCTAGTCCAAAGTCAGGATGAGGAGGGCAATCGGTTGAGTGTTGCCGAACTCAAAGTTCAGGCGTTGCTATTACTATTTGCTGGACATGAGACGACAACTTCGCTGGTTGCCTCGCTCTGTCTGGCATTAGCCCAACATCCCAAAATTTTAGCTATGGCCAGAGCAGAACAGGAGCAAATCGGGCGAGGTACACCGATCTCGATCGATAGTCTAAAGCAGATGACTTATCTCGATCGAGTATTGCGAGAAGTCGAGCGGATGTATCCACCTATTGGCGGTGGTTTTCGGGGAGTGGTAAAAGAGTTTGAATTTAACGGCTATCGGGTGCCGCAGGGTTGGCAAGTACTGTATCGGATTCCCGAGGCACATTTCGATCCGCAAGTTTATCCCGAGCCGAATATCTTCGATCCGGAGCGGTTTAATCCCGATCGTTATGAATACAAGCCTTCAGATTATACATTCGCTACTTATGGCGGTGGCTCGCGGATCTGTATCGGCATGGCATTCGCCCAGATGGAGCTGAAAATTATTGCCGCGATGTTATTGCGCCGCAATCGCTGGGAATTAGT
>NZ_JANLWO010000291.1:0-3243 GCF_031364565.1 Chamaesiphon sp. OTE_20_metabat_361 | reverse complement strand
ATTTTAACCGATCGATATTCTCGCAAAATTAGTGAGTTGTTGTTCGAGTGGCAACCTACTTTCATCCACAAATTGACCCACTCGTCTGCCCGCCCACTCGATCGGTTTTTGAATTCGCCAACAGTATCCGTATCCTGTAGCTATCCCAATAATAAACCTCGGTGCATCATATAGGCGATCGTCGGGTAAAACGAACAGTCAGCGAGTGTAAACAATTCGCTAGCAATAAAGGTGTGTTTTGAGGCGCGTTCTTCCCACAGATTTAGATCGAAGTTAATCGCAATAATAGCTCTTTTAATTTCTTTTTTTCCTCATCATTCAGATCTGAAGGTTTTTTGAGAAAGAAATATTCGAGCGGTTCGTAAGCGCAAGCAAATGCTTCAGCCTCTTGAATCCAGGCGATCGCATTTGCACATTCTTGCCAATTTCCCTGGGCTGGTAGTAACGAAGGTGTAGGATAGCGCAGTTCGAGATAGTGCAAGATCGCCAAAGATTCATTAATTTTGGTACCGTCGGTTTCGACGAGCAACGGTACTTGCCCTCTGGGATTTAATGCCAAAAATTCTGGTGTTCTAGTTTCGGGATCGGCTCTCATTACTCATACTCTTTTGGTGTCGAATGATAAACCTTTTTCACATAGGGTAATTAATACTCGCCAACTAGCGATCGATCCGTTGACAATATAAATGGTTCTTTCTGGCTCCATATTTTTATCTCTAATTTAATTAAATTTTATAGTTTAACTTAAACTATATGAAGTGAATATCACTATTCACTAATTCAACGATCGACAAATCCCTGGAAGTCTAAAATATCGAATCCAGGCTGATAAGCACTGGCATCAAAATCGGGATTAATATTTTCTTCACGAAAGAGCTGCAACATTAGATCGGCTTCTGCTGTTTCCTTCGCTAGTCTTTCTTCAGGAGCGAGCGAATTTATCCATTCGACTCTGGCGTTTGCCTCCGCTCTGGTTTTGCTGGGGGCACCAATTCCCCAGACGGCTCCATTCGTGCGGTCGTAGTAGGTGCCGATATACCGCAACGTCAGAGAGATCCGAGGTACGTCGGTGCCATCGCTGCCGAGTTGTTTGATGCCGTGATAGAACTTTTGATTGCTCTCTAAGTTCAACATAAACAACGAACCGTGCGGTAATGGTAGTTTTTGAGGTACTGTACCTTTATCGGTTTTCGATCGAAATAACATCGATCTTGTCGTGCCTAGCGAGACATTTACGATAAACGAAGGACGCATCACATCTAGGGTTTTATCCGCATGTTCGCCGATAAAATCGCGCCCGTTGCGGTAGAGTTGAATCAAACAATGATTGAGGGGATGACCGATGCGGCGTTCGACTTCTTGGCGAATAGTGTCGATGGTTGGTGTCCAGTGGGTTAAGGGCGGCTGTGCGTCCGCTGGGTGACGGTAGAGGGGTTCGACGCCATCCGGCTTTTTGGTGCCTTGGAGGGCAATTAAACGCGGTACTGCGCTACCCCGATGAATCATCTGGTGCCAAACAACCTCGTCATGCAAAGTTTGGAAGGTACTATCGTCGATGCAAGCTGAGAGGGCTGCACAATCTAGGCTACTATCGCCAGCAATACCGCTCAGTCGCACGGGATTACTTTCGCCCAGCAGTTCGCCCCAATGTCTAGTTGTCGCACCCAATTTTTCTAGTTCTCGAATTGCCAGCAGATGTTTTCCTGGGGTGCTAGCCGATGTCGCTTCTGCTAAGATCTCGACCTGATAGCCCAAGCGGAGCGCAGACTGGGCGGTGTGAAACACGCACACATTAGTCGTGACGCCACAAATCGCCAGTTTATTTACTCGTTTGGCTTGCAGCCACTGATGAAGTTGTGTTTGCTCGAAAGCATCATACCAATGCTTAACGATCGAAATCTCATCCTCCGTTCGCTGGGCGAAGGCACTTTGCGACGTAGTGACGATTTCGCTACCCCAAGTACCTTTAACGCAGCAAGGTTTCCCTGTGTGACTTTTGCCGTGGAGTTCGTCGGGCGTTCCAGTTAATTCGCCATAATTTGAAGTAATCCAAGCAACATTTCGCTGTTGTTGTCTAGCGGCTTGCACCAACCATCCGACAGCCTCACAGAGTTGTTGGGGTTCGATATGCCGTTTGCTAAAAGCACCGCCCTCTGTTAAGAAGTCGTTCTGAAGATCGACGAGCAGAAGAGCGGCAAGAGATTTCATCGAGGCTGAATGAAGGAATTGATAAAACGTGGTAATCCTAATTTTAGCTGACGAAGATGCGATCGCCAAATCGATAGATTTACTATTTGTTATTGCCAGCTCTAGTTACTATGATGTTCGTGCTGTTCGGCTGGAGTTTCGGACAATTCAACGAGGACTTTATCGACTCTTTTACCGTCCATGTCGATGATTTCAAATCGCAAGCTGCGCCATTCAAAATGTTCTCCGGAAACGGGGATTTTACCCAACTGCATGATCGCAAATCCGCCGAGGGTATGATAGTTGCCGCGATCGATCGCACTTTCGGGGATATCAAATTGTTCGAGTAATTCCTCGATCGATAACATCCCATCTAAGAGCCAGGAACCGTCATCGCGCTGAATAATTTGGGGTTCTTCGGGTTCTTCATTAAAGTCGGTAATATCACCAAAAATCTCTTCAAAGAGATCGTGCATGGTGACTAAGCCTTGAATCACGCCATACTCATCTACTACCATTGCGATATGGGTGCCGAATTTTTTAAATTGTTCGAGTACTTTTAAACCGCGCGTACTTTCAGGGATAAAGAGTGGTTGACTGAGGGAGGCGGTGAGATTGATTTCTTCGCCTTTGAGGGTTTGCGAGAGTAAGTCGGCAACATGTACGACACCTAAGACGCGATCGAGTTCGCCTTCACACACAGGTAATCTTGAATAGTCGCTATCAATAATCTTGTCACGGGTAATTGCAATCCGATCGTTGATATCAATCCAAGTAATGTCTGGACGAGGAGTCATCAGCGCACCGATCTTGAGATCGCCTAAACTCAGTACACCTTGAACCATATCTTGCTCGGACTCTTCAAACATCCCGGTTTCGGTACCTTGCTCGATCATCACCTTGATTTCTTCTTCGGTGACTTCTGGTTGAGTAGTACGCTTGATGCCAAATAGCTTGACAACAAAGTTGGTAGAATAGCTCAGCACTAAAATTAATGGTGTCGATACCCGCGCCAGAAAGTCGATGGGGATGGCGAAAAAACTGGCGATTGTTTCT
>NZ_JANLWO010000289.1:0-3840 GCF_031364565.1 Chamaesiphon sp. OTE_20_metabat_361 | reverse complement strand
TGCGGGATGGGATTACCTTGATTCGGCGGGTGTAGATCCGGCTCCTCCCCTTAGAAAGGGGAGGTTGGGTGGGGTAAAGATCTATCGCTTTAATTCTTTAAATTGGTATTAAAAGGGTGCCTGAAAAGTCTTATTGCTTCGTTTACGGTGGGTAAATCCCCCTGTCTTGTCTCGCTGTCTTGTCGTTTTTTTATTCGGGGGGAACCCCCAAATAAAAACGCCGCTTTTATGTGCGGGGGAACCCCGCCCATAGCGAGCCGCTAAATCCCCCTTAAAAAGGGGGACTAAGAGTCCGGTTCCCCCCTTTTTAAGGGGGGCTAGGGGGGATTTTCTAGGGTTTACGAGTGCTACCTCATACTTTAAGCACGACGGACGAGTTCTCGGCTTTGCTGATGTTGCCAGACGGCGAAGATTTCATCGCGTCCATCATTTAATAAAGCTCGATCGAGTCGATAGCCAATAATTACTTTATCTGATTTTTTTGTGCCCGACTGCATCGGTTGAGTCTTCAAACCTAACAGTTGCAGAAAGCGATTGAGTACCGAGATCGGATTGACTTCACCATTATTATAAGGTGGCATATCGATGCCGATCGCCCGTTTGATATGTTGACTGCACAAATAACCGATTCGTTTGAGGGAAATCAGATCGGCATCGTTAATTTGTAATAGTCGCTCGGGATCTAAAAAATTAATAATCCCTAATGCGAGTAATCCTTGAATCTTGAGAATATGATGATTGGCATCGGGCAAGAACACTTTTTCCAGGTTAGTTTCTCGATCGCGATCCCAGACTAGATAAATAGATTGAGGTAGATATTGTTGATGATTGAGCAGATAAAAATGAGTTAATAGCTGCCCGTAATAACCTTTATCATCCTTGAGTTTGAGTTCGGGGGTAATCGTCACACCATAACGCTGTTGCAATGTGTATTTTTCAACTTGGGCACGCTCTAGATCCGTGACGAATCTTTTGTTAGATAGGTATTGAAAATCGCGATGACTCAGATCGCTTGCGTTGGCAACTGCTTGTGCAGCTTGGTATTTGACTTGCTGCTGGATTTTTTTAGTTTGGGTGCCAATCAAATTGTACTCGCGATCGCGTTGAGATTTACCTTTGTGAACGTCGGCGATTTGCCGCATAATTTCAAGCGATTTTTTGGGATCTGTTTTAGTTGCTTGGATTAGTGCCATTCGCAGTTCTTGTAAGCTATCTCGATCGACATCTTCGCTAATCGGATGAATTTGATGTCCTTCATCAATTAAGCCAGCTCTGACAGCATCTCGATAGAGGGTAATCGAAGCATTTACTCGCGCGGCAAATTTCGACCAAGTTCGGAGGTGAATCGGATCGAAAACAAAGGGCAAATCGACATCGATCCGCATCAATGGGCACATCAGCGCATAGTTTTCTTTATAGTTTTCTTGATACCAATAAGCCAGCGATCGATAATTATTACTTCCACTACCGATCGTGCTCATGCCGCGTTTCGCACACCAGATATAGCGTGGGACATTAGCTCTTACTCGCGCTAATGCTTGGCGGACTTCGGTATCGGGAATGACACCTTGAAAAATTCCATAAACGCGATCGAAATGCTTGACATCGATACTGACTCCGGTGCCTAAAGTAGGCGTTACAAAGACAGCATCATATTCTGGAGCCTGAGTATTAATCGACGAGACAAAATCGACTGCCGGATGTCCGGTAGTGTTGGTAGTATGGCTGCAAACTACGAGAGTTTTGGTGAAGCTATCTTCAAGCTGCTTGAGATTTTGCTGGATATACCGATCGATCGTGTCGGAACCATAACGACCCGATCGACTATCAGTGGTAACATAACATTTACGACCAGCACGGAGATCGAGTTCTAGCTGGTGAATTAGGGCGGTAGGATTGGGACGATCGTAAAAATGCACATCCCATCCCCGCTCGGCTTGCCATTGATTGATGACAATCCACGGTTCGATCTCCTTATTGGCGAGCTTTTTGAGATAATCGATCGAAATATCCGACAAATCGGCATCTTGAGCGATGACGAGTCCATTAGTTTCAATTACTCTGGCGATCGTTTGTTGAAAAGTTTTGAGAATTACTAACCGTTTCTTTTTACAAGTAGAGCTATGCAGGAGATGCCACAGCGATTGCTCGACTTCATCTAAGATAATTACCCCACCTTCCCAATCTGCTGGATTGAGCTTCCAGATGGAGTCTAGACACAAACCGAGGCTATCTGACTGTTGTTTGGGAAGCTGTTCGTTAATCCAATTAATACCAATTCGTTGGCACAAAAATCTACCTAATTGAATGCGGTGTGTGAGTAATAATACCGGACGATTGCTTGCTTGTGCCGCAGCAACGATGGGAATTAAAGCCGTAGTTTTACCCGTTCCTTTAGGCGATTTAATCCCAATAATACCACTACTGGGAAAATCAATTTTCGGGAGATATTTACTCGCCAAGGTGAGATTTGCTGGATAATTTAATTCACTATGTCTTTTGGAGATCGCGATATCTAATTCTAGATCTAATGCTGCTTGATGAATTGATGTAAAAGCATCGATACCGCGAGCAACAATAAAATCGTCGATCCCTTTTTCAATTCCTGGTAAGCGAATAACTTTGACATTACAGCTCGATCGCTGAAGTAATTCACCTAAATGCACGATCGCCGTATCCAATAATTTAGCTTTGCGCGGCACCGCTTCATAATCAAAACAGATTGCTAATTCTTGCTGTTTATTTGCAAACACAACTAACTCAGCAATTAAGTTCCGATCGACTGTATTTCCTTGCAAATCTCGAATTACTCGATAGCCACTATTAATCCCCGGCAAGGCGATCGCCGGATAGCCATAAGTCAGTAGGGCAGCAGCTTTCTTCGCTCCTTCACAGATAACAATCGGCACCTGTCGATCGATAATCCACTGCCAATAGCCGATCGCTTCACCTTGATAATTTACCTCTATATTTGCAGGTAATTTAGCTTTAAATAAAGTTGCCGTTTGCGTCCAGATCTCTTTAGTTACTCGCAAACAAAATAGCCTAGTCGAGACACTCGGCGGATGCTCATATTTGATAATTTTACCATCTTGATTTTTGGTAGGAGCATTAGGTTTAAAAGTACCCCATTCCATCGGTTGCCAATTTTGCAAAGGATCTAAACCATTACACCACCAACCACCTTTGGCACAATGATTGTATCGTTTCATCCAGCTTGGCGTGACTTGTCCGCTATTATTACGCGGAATTTGTGGCGAAATAAACAACCGATCGTAAGCCGAATTTCCTTGCAAAGATCTAAAATTCAGTGCTACTAATGCTCGATCGATATTGCTATCTATAACTAGTTCTGTGTTGTGGGCACGATCTAAATTGGTTTGTACCATAGTGATATGCCAGCGCGAGGAGGGATTCATATTCTAATCGAAATTTCTGTAAAAAACCCAAATATCTAGAAATGAATATTATCGATCGCATCTAGGGATATTGACTATTTTTAACCACTATAGATAGCGTAATATCTTTAAACTAATAGTTCATCTATTCTGTGATGAATTAATGACAAAATACACAACTTGGTAATGCACGATCGCGTTAATCTGCAACCATTTAACGCGATTTCAGACAATTGACGTAGGGATATTGACTATTTTCAGACGCTATCTGTAGTGTGCGATCGTTAAATTAATTGATAATTGATAATTGGGTTTTTAGGTCTACAGATCTACAAATCTGGTATTAGAGTCAAAGTAGGGTGTGTTATCTCGTCAGGGTAACGCACCGCTCCTCTGAGCGGTGCGTTTTGCTGGCGCAGAAACACACCCTACGCAAGCTACC
>NZ_JANLWO010000251.1:0-2653 GCF_031364565.1 Chamaesiphon sp. OTE_20_metabat_361 | reverse complement strand
GGACGGGTAAAGTGGGGGAGGGGGAGTGTAGTTGTTGGGCGAAGGAATCGATGTATCGGCGGAGAATTGGGGAGAGATAGGCGTCTACGACGGTGGTGTCGCCGCGACTGATGAGTTTAATGAGGGGGCTGACTTGATGGGAGAGGGAAACTTGGGTAAATCCGATCGATCTGACGAGTGCGGCTACTTGTAGTTCGTGAGTGGGATAGCGATAAGCATGTAAAAAGACGATCGCGCACGATCGCATCCCGTCGTCGTAAGCAGTTTGCAAAGATTGAATTAAAGTATCGTCCAGGCGCACGGGACTTAATTCTTCACCTTGGGCGGTATAGCGTTCGGTGACTTCGACGACGCGATCGTAGAGCATTGTGGGCAGCACGATTTCCCGTGCAAAAATCTGGGGGCGATGCTGATAGCCGATCCGTAAAGCGTCACCAAAACCCTCGGTGATAATGAGTAAAGTTCTGTCGCCAGCACGCTCTAGCAGGGCATTGGTGGCTACTGTCGTACCCATCTTGATACTGGAGATCGTCTCGGCAGGAATTGTTGCCCCTGCTGCCAATCCTAAGAGATCGCGAATGCCTTGGAGCGGCGCATCGGCGTAGCGGCTGGGATTTTCCGACAGCAGCTTATGTACCAGCAGCCTGCCATCGGGATGTTGCGCGACAATATCAGTAAAGGTACCCCCGCGATCGATCCAAAATTGCCAGCGATTCGTCTGCATATTCATAGCAATAGCTCCTTTCTCTTGGCTGCCACGGTTGTATATGAGAATACGAGGGATTTACTATATCTTCAATGCCGATCTGATTAAGTTGGTATATCGTTAACGATCTAGTAGTAGTTGTTGGAGTCTCTGATGAATCTTCTCTATCTCAGCAGCGTCGAACTGCGGCAAATCTGTTACTTTCTGGCAGTTACAGAAGCAGAAAACAACTTTACCAGAGCGGCAGAATACTTGCAGATCGATCCGCCACCGTTAGGACAACGCATTAAATCGCTCGAACGTAAATTGAAAGTTGAGTTATTCGACAGGCAGCGGCGACCGCTACAATTGACCGCAGCCGGGAAAGTTTTTTTAGAAGAAACTCGGTTGGCGCTGACAACCCTAGAACGGGCGATCTCTAGAGCGCAACAAGCTCAAAGAGGCGAGATCGGCTTCCTCTCGGTGGGCATTGCTAGTTCGATTTCCAATACCCTATTACCCGATATTTTGCGGACATTTCGCTCTCGGTTTCCCGATATAGAAGTAGAACTGCTCGAACTTACCGCCGAGCGTCAACTTCAGGCATTGCGGGAGGGTCGCCTGAATATCGGTTTTGAAGTGCTTAATAACGTTCAGGAGCCAGACACCAGCTTGAATGTACTGCCGATTATGGAAGAATCCCTCGTCGTTGCCATGCCAGAGCTACATCCCTTAGTATTCCAACGCCAAGTATTTTTGCGCGATCTTGCCAATGAAAAATTAATCTTACCCTCGATCGCGGAGTTTCCCTTTTACCAAAAATTCATTTATTATTGCCAACAGTCGGGCTTTGAGCCAAATATTATTAGGGATGTCCAAGCTACTTGGTTGGTGACGATTCTTAGTTTGGTAGTGGCACAAGTAGGACTGGCAATCTTGCCGAGTAACGTCGAAAATTTGCAACGTCGCGGCGTCGTCTATCGACCGATCCAAGATACCAGTCTTCGCAGACAGATCTCCGCACTCTGGCGCAAAGATGACCACTCAGTCGTCTTAGCTGAATTTCTCAAAATTGTCGCCGATCTCTCCGGTAGCAAACTTCCTGAATAACCAGCAATGCTATTGGTTAATGCTGTTGAGTAATGCCGTTGGGTTTCGCGTTGCTTTCTACCTAACCTACATCTATTCACTATTCACTATCCACTATCCACTATTCACTCTCTAACTAAAAGTGATAACATCAACGGCAGATAGTCGTGTCACGCGATCGCGCTAAGACGAGCATTTTTAAGTGTGAAGAGTAAGATTTAAAGTTATGACCGATACCCAGCGACGCATCCAGCCAAAACTAGCTTTAGTGCTAGCATTATTGACGACTATTACTAGTTTACTAACCACCAGTTGTAGCGATCCAGCTCCCACAAATAACCAAGGTGGGACACCAGCCGCTAGTAGCGGCACGACTAGCGATAGTAGCCAAGGTTTAAAAATTGGTTCCCTATTATCAAATACTGGCGACTTAGCCTCGATCGCCCAACCTCTGCCCAATGCCATTAAAATGGCTGTAGATACCGTCAATGGTTGCGGTGGCATCAATGGCGCACCCGTCACCCTCGTGTCTGAAGACGATCAAAGCGACCCCAGTGCGGGTACTGCTGCAATGACTAAACTCTCGGAAGTCGATCGAGTTGCTGGCGTTGTGGGTGCCTTCGGGAGTGGTATTTCTACCGCCGCCGCCGATGTCGCTGTGAGAAATAAAGTGATGATTGTCTCCCCTGGTAGCACCAGTCCCATCTTTACAACTAGAGCCAAAGAAGGCAAATATAGCGGTTACTGGGCGCGGACGGCTCCACCAGATACCTATCAAGCTCAAGCAATGGCACAGCTAGCCATCAAGAGAGGATTTAAAACAGTCGCCACGATCGCGATTAATAACGACTATGGTGTCGGCTTTGAGAAAGAATTTGT
>NZ_JANLWO010000202.1:0-7028 GCF_031364565.1 Chamaesiphon sp. OTE_20_metabat_361 | reverse complement strand
GGTGGCAAAAAAACTGGCGGTAACGAATCACAAGGGATGGCAAGTTTATCCCGCGTCATCGACCCCCAAGACCTCAATCCCGAACTCAAACAAGCTGCGCTAGATTATGCTAAAAAAGCTTTTAAAGTTTTAGGTTGTTCTGGTGTATCGCGGACCGATTTTATTATCGATGCTAGTTGTGACAAGCTTTATTTTAATGAGATCAATACTCTTCCCGGTTCGCTATCTTTTTACCTGTGGGTAAAATCTAATCCACCATTACTATACACAGATCTCTTAAATCGGATTATTCGTCAAGCTGAAAAACGGCAAGTGACAAAACTCGCACTCAAGCGGCAGGAAGGAATGCGAGCATTATTCAAATAGGTTGATACTCATATCTTGGCTCGAAAGGAAATGTTGAATATGATTTTCGAGCCGTACATCACACTAAAATCAGATATCGGTTAACATTAACTGTCGATTCTCTAGCTTAACTTCTCTTTCTATCCTAGCTAAATTGTTGCCAAAATTAAGTACTGTTATAAGTTCGCGACCTATTGTTTCTGCAAGTAAAACCGGAACTGCATTACCAATCTGTCTCATCGCTTCTCCCCAAACACCCTTCACAACAAAATCATCTGAAAAAGTTTGGATTCTTTTAGCTTCAAGTACAGTGAAATAACGAACTTTACCATCTGGAAAGCGAATCATATTCTCCCCCCCAGGAACGCCATGATTTCCAGCCTTAATTGTCTTTGCGGGTGCATCTAAGACACTACCCGTATGCCCTGGATAAATCCGCGCTCCATCATGGAAAAGATGATCTTCAATCCCACGATCGAACTGCGGATCTGGCAAATCACCGATCGCATCTCGAACTGTTTGCCAAGGCATCGATACTGGCTTAAACATTCCATATTTGTCTATAAGTTTGAATTTTTTTAATTCTGTGGGTTTCTCTATTAATGGACGTTCTGATTTACATATTTTGTGACGATCCCAATACTCTCCCGTCACGTACATATCCCAAAATAGTCGATCGGCTGAATATGTTTCTGGAGGGAATGACCAATCGCACTCTAGATCCGATCTAATACCAACAATAATGACGCGCTCCCTTTTTTGAGGTACACCATAATTTGCAGCATCGATCGATTTAAACTGGACGTTATACTTAATTCCTGAGTAAGAAAACTTACTTACACTACGAAGTTCTCCTAAATGCTCTTGCCAATCCAAGGTTACTTGTGCATGAAAACTAGGATACGTCAACCGCAATAGAATATACTCGAAGTAATAGGCAAATGTTTGGCGAAGCAACCCCTTGACATTTTCAAAGATAAACGCCTTTGGTTTTAGCAGTTCGATCGCGTGAATAGCCGCTGGAAACATATCGCGTTTATCTCGATCTGCTTGATGTTTGCCACCGAGAGAAAATGGTTGACATGGAGGGCCACCCGCGACGAGATCGATATTAGTTAATGTTTCTAAATCGAAGTCTCTAACATCTCCAAAGAAAACTTTTTCGGGATCGAAGTTTTCACAAAGAGAGGCATAAGCATGTTTGTTGTTTTCTACGAGTGCGGCGTGTTTGAATCCAGCCAATTCAAGACCTTTAGCTAAACCACCCGCACCTGAAAATAGTTCGAGAGAATTCATAATTGTCCCCCGAACTATTTACTTCTGTCTACCAACTCCTTGATAATGCGTTCCTGTTCTTCCACAGGTGTATCTACTGATACCATTACGGCCTTAGGACGAGGACGAGCGGCGAACTCATCCCATGCTTCTCGGTCATCTCTATGAGCCAAAACATATCGCCTCAATTCGTTGAGATTCATGGCTTGAAAGTTAGGCTTAGACATTTTTACACCTCCATCATTCTTCTCGATTGAAACACCAAACAACAATCTACAATTCATCAATCGTCACTAGTCCACCTTCTGTAAACTGCACCACAAGTTCATGTTCTTCTAATAAGGCTGTTCCCAGTAACGGTCTACGTCCTGTTGCTAAAACGCTAACCTCTCGCTCTTCTCCATTCCATAGAATCATAGCTTCATGAACTGGTAATAAGACTCGGCTATTGTCTGCCAAATTTGCAGGTATCGCATATTTAAAGGGCAATCCTAGCAAAGATACTGCTTCTGGCGGTAGACAAAGCTCATCTGTAAAACCTGTATCTATCACAAAATCGATCGATAAATCAGATCGAAATGAAGTACGAAAGAAGATGCTAACGATCGCATGTTTGTCGGTAACGATCCCAGAAATCACTTACTCATACGCTCCATCACACCACCAAATGAAGCTGCAACATTGTACCCGATACGAATGCCAAAGAGTCGAGTATTTTCATGTCTGGCATTCAGATGTTTCGCTGCCTGTAAACCATTTTTGTCTACTTCATAATCGCCTGTCTCAATGTCGATGATGACCATCTTGCCAATATTTTCTGGTAATTCTACCTTAGCTCTGATGCTGTTTTCATACAGTCGATCGGCAATCTTGCCAACATCTTCATGGCTCAACAGGATAGTTTGCATAATTTTTAGCCTCGGCTTATACATATTATGATATTATACATGCTCGAAATCTCAGCAGAGGCAATTCATAAATTGCCTTACTGAGATCGCTCTACGCTTTTTCAGCTTTAAGTTTCTTTCTCATCCGAACTGCGGCGGTACTACCGATTAGTGTACCAATAATCGTAAATGGTTCGGGAACCGCAGTTGTTGATTGATTAATAGGAGTACTAACAGTAAATCCACCTGAATTATTGCCAAAATCACTATCATTGACTCGAAACTGAAGTACTGTTCCACTATTAAGACCGCTGCCAAAGATTGAAGACAACGAAACATCAGTTAGAGAAAGATTCGTTTGTGGAGCTGAATTACCCAATCCATTTCCAGCATTAGTTAGAAATAACTGACGGAATCCTATCGTAGTATTGCCAAGTAACAATGCACCGAAATTAATGCTATTTGGACCCACCCTGGCACCCCCAGCAGGATCGCCAAAAGTTGATCCTTGAATAAGTACACCAGCAGCATTTACGGTATATCCTCCGCTTGCAAGATCGACTGTCCCCGAAACATCAAGGCTAATTGTATCTGTTCCGAGAAAGTTGCTAGTTACAGTAAAGGATGGACCAGAAAAAACGTCAGTACCATTAACAGTTGTTGTTGGAATTGTTAATGATACCGCATTGGCACTAGCAGCACTGAACACAATTGCTGTTAGTACCAATCCAGCAGTAGCGAATGAAACTTTGTTATCCACATTCCGCTATGCGGAATGTGGGATTTTGAAAATTTTCAAAAGGTAAGACATCGTGAAACTTATTATTCCTAAACATTTTTAACTTGTTCACTACTACCATAAGCGATTTTGTCACAGATCTATCCTCAAGTTTTTGAAATCGGTAAAATGTATGAGTAATCGCAATGTACTTCGACACGGGAAAGTCGATGCGACCCAGGCAACATAACGAAAACGAGAATCTGCTACTACTTACTTCTATCTACCAACTCCTTGATAATGCGTTCTTGTTCTTCTATCGGAGTATCTGCTGATACCATCACTGCATTAGGACGAGGACGAGCGGCAAACTCATCCCATGCTTCTTTGTCATCTCTATGCGCCAAGACATATTTTCTCAATTCGTTGAGAGTCATAGCTTGAAAGTTAGGCTTAGACAATTTCATACCTCCATTTCCCATCAGTATAAATAGTGATTTCGATATTTTCTTCCTCTCCAGCAACAATAAAGATCTCTTGCCGCTCCTCGTCGTATCGAAATAGGTAAATTGGTCGATAGCAGTTCGACAGCCATTGAGATAAGACTATTGCTTGAAGCATCTGGCTCGGTGTCGGCAATTATTTATCCCCAAATTTTGTTCGAGCCTATTCAACATTATCCCCGATCGAATCCCTCAAACTCACAAACGGTCGAGAGTCTGCTAAGATAAACTCTTGGGAAAATGCGGACTCGTGCCGCCAAGGGATGCAGCTAGAATTTATGGTACACATCAAACAGGTAGAACTGTCCCATTTCAAGTCCTTCGGTGGTACTACAAAAGTCCCGATTTTACCAGGGTTTACAGTGGTATCGGGGCCGAATGGTTCCGGTAAATCGAATATTCTCGACGCACTGTTATTTTGCCTCGGATTGGCTAGTTCCAAGGGGATGCGGGCGGAACGGTTGCCGGATTTGGTCAATCACGATCGCAATACTAAGGGTGCCTCAGAAGCGATTGTGACGGTGACTTTCGATCTGGAGAATGAGGACGAGCCAGCACCGGAAATTGAGGTTGTCGATATCAGTAGTATGTCTCCAGCTCCGCCGAAGCAACGGTTGGCGAGTGAGTGGGTGGTGACGCGGCGGCTGCGGGTAAATGCTCAGGGTGGTTATACGTCGAATTATTCGATTAATGGTGAGGCTTGCAACCTGGCGGAGTTGCACGACCAATTGAATGCGCTACGGATATATCCAGAGGGCTATAATGTCGTGTTGCAGGGGGATGTCACCAGCATCATCTCGATGAATAGCAAGGAACGACGGGAGATTATCGACGAACTCGCGGGGGTGGCGGCGTTCGATCGCAAGATCGATCGAGCTAAGAGTACACTAGATGAAGTGAAGGAAAAGGTCGAGAAATGCAATATTGTCGCCACAGAATTAGTGGTGCAACGGGATAAGTTAGCACAGGATAAGATTAAGGCGGAAAAGTACCAAAGATTGCGGACGGAATTTCAACAGAAGTCTATCGAAGAGGTGGTCTTAAAGTGGAAAAACCTGCAACAGAAGCAGGATGTTGTTCGTGAAGATTTAGGTAAGGGTAAAGTAGCACTGGGCGAGTTGAATAAACAAGTTGTCGATTTGCAAGGGGAAATCGGGACGACAACGACAGAAGTCGAACGATTGAATGCGTGTGTGCGTGCCTTGGGTGAGGAGAAATTATTAGCTGCTCAAGCGGAATTGGCGACTCAACAGGCGGAGCAGCGGCAATTAACACTACAAAAAGAAGAACTGACGACAACTCGATCGAATACCCATACCAATCAACAGCAGTCAGCTAGTCAATTAGCTAATTACGAGCAAGAGTTTCACCGATTAACTAGCGAACAACAGCAGTTAGAAACTACTAAGATCGAAAAGTCGGTAATCGATCGCGATGAGGCTAAATATCAACTAGAATTAACTAAAGAAAAAGCCAGCTCGATCGCGTCTGCATCGACGGCTTGGGTAGAGGAACAAACCCAAGTTAGTCGCCAGATCGAAACCACGCTTCAGTTATTAAGTAAACAGCGCACCGCTCAGGCGCAACTTACAGAACGGCGCAATCAGTTGGGAGCAAAGATCGCTGAAGAAACCGATCGCTTGGCAACTGTTAGCCCTGAACTATTAGCTAATCAAAATAAAGTTACCCAGCTTCAAGATAAACTTGCTCAATCGACTGGAGAACTAGCATTATTAGAAAATAAACTTACCGCCGTTCAAGCAAATGTCGATACCCAATTAGAAACCCAAAAACGGTTATTGCAAGAACAACGAGATAAACAGCGATTAGTTGATAAATTAGAAGCCCAAAATCAAGTTCAAGCCGAAGCCCAAGGTACCTTTGCGACTAAAATTATTAAAGAAGCCAAAATCCCTGGCGTACATGGTTTAGTCGCCCAATTAGGTAACGTCGATCCGGCTTATCAATTGGCTCTCGAAATCGCCGCCGGAGCGAGACTGGGTAACTTAGTCGTTGCCGATGATGGAGTTGCTTCTCGTGCGATCGAAATCCTCAAACAAAAACGCGGCGGACGGGCGACATTTTTGCCTTTAAATAAGATTAATGCTCAACCATTGCGTGAGAATGCAGCATTAAGAGCAACCCAAGGTTTTATCGATTATGCCGTTAATTTGGTGGACTTCGATCGCGAGTATGAGAATATATTTAACTATGTCTTTGGTGGGACAATTGTATTCGATCGACTCGATCGAGCGCGGAGTTTATTAGGCAGACATCGGATTGTTACGCTCGATGGCGAATTGCTCGAATCCAGTGGGGCGATGACGGGGGGGAATATATCTCAGAAATCCACCCTCCACTTTGGTACCGCCGATGCGAGTGAATCTGCCGAAGTTCGCAGTCTCCAGCAACGTTTGGGTGAAATCGAACAGATTTTGCAAGTCAGTATTGAAGTAGTTAATAAAAGCAATACCGAACTGCGTCAACTGAGTACCGCCGTCGCTGATACTCGCCAAAATCAACGGGAAATCAAACTCAATTTCGATCGCAATCAACAGGAAATCGGGCAATTAACTACCCAACAGACTCAACTCCAGAGCCAGATTTTTAAAAACCAGCAGGATCTCGATCGTACCATTACCGATCTCACCGCCCTAGAACAAACATTACCCGCCCAAGAAGCCGCCCTCGCTGAATCCCATGCCGAACTAGCCGAACTCGAAAAATCAGGCGTACACAGCGATTGGCAAGCCATTCAGAGCGAAATCAAAACTCAAGAACAACAACTCAACCAACGTCAACAAGCCTTAACAGCCTTCGAGCAAAAACTCCAAGAAATCGATCGACAACGCAGTATCTTAACTGAAAAAATCTCTGAAAATCAACGCCGTACTAGTGAATATATCGAACAGATTGGCACACTCGATCGCAAGTTGACCGATATTAATACTAGACTAGCGGCAATTGGGGACTCGATCGCCACCACCAAAGCATCCCTCGTCATCCTCGACAAAGAACTCGGTACCGACAAACAAGAACGCGACAAAGCCGAAGCCAAACTGCGTCAACTCCACCTCAACCTCCAGGAATTGCAGTGGGAGCAGCAAAAACTCACCCAACTTCAACAACAACGCCAAACCGAAATCGATAATCTGATTATCCAAATCGCCACCCAACGCACCGAACTCCCCGCCGAACTCCCCGAACTCCCCCCCGAATCCCAAACCGACGAATATCTCGCCTCCCTCCAATCCCAAATCCGCCTGCTCCAAAAACGGATGGAAGGGATGGAACCCGTCA
>NZ_JANLWO010000833.1:0-4479 GCF_031364565.1 Chamaesiphon sp. OTE_20_metabat_361 | reverse complement strand
GGGCAATTCATGAATTGCCCCTACCTTTATTTGTCATAAATTTGTCATGACGATCGCAGATCTAAGTCATCCGAACACCTAAAGCCTAAAGCCTAAAGCCCAAAGCCTAATCAGGCCTACTCCATCTCTGGCGTGTATTTCCCTTGAGCAGCGGCGCTGTTGAGTTTCGCGCGGTGGAGCAGCATTTGTTGGGCGGTGGGGATATTGGCATCGTCGCCGTGCCAATAATCCAGAGCGGGTTGCTGGATGGCGCGGGCGTAGGAAAAAGTTACAGTCCAGGGACATTGGGCTGCGTATTGGGCATTGATGAGATTGAGATGGGCGGTGGCGCGTTCGATGCTCTGTCCGCCGGAGAGAAAGGCAATCCCTGGTACTGCATCAGGGACATTATTTTGCAGACAGCGGACTGTCATTTCGACAACTTTTTCGACACTGGCTTGTTCTGAGCAATTAGCTCCCGACAGCACCATGCTCGGCTTGAGAATTATCCGCTCTAGATCCACCCGATTGAGCTTTAATTGGTCGAATGTGACTTGGAGCGTGCGCTCGGTGACTTCATAGCAGCGATCGATCGTGTGATTGCCATCGATGAGTACTTCTGTCTCCACAATCGGCACGAGTCCACCTTCCTGGCACAGAGCGGCATATCGGGCTAGTGCATGAGCGTTGGCCACCAGACAAGTTTCGCTGGGAGTGTCGGTATCAATCGTAATTACCGCCCGCCACTTGGCAAACCGCGCCCCTATTTGATAATATTCAGCAATGCGATCGCGCAATCCATCCAAACCTTCGGTGACTTTTTCACCCGGACATGCTGCCAAGTCTTTGGCACCTAGATCGAGTTTGATGCCGGGAATTATCCCGATATTTTGCATAAATTTAACAAACGGCACGCCAGCTTGAGTCGATTGGCGGATCGTCTCATCAAATAAAATCGCACTGCTAATAAAGTCGGCTAAGTGCGGGGTGGTGAGAATTAACTCGCGATAGGTGCGCCGCCGCTCTTCGGTGGTAGGAATATTTAATTTCTCAAATCGGCGATCGCAGGTACTTTTGCTCTCGTCCATTGCTAAAATGCCTTTACCGTCAGTCATCATGGCCTGTACGGTCGATTGTAATTCCTGGGCGTATGAACTCATCGGTCGTTCCTCGTTGCAAACAGGGTTATTTCTAGTCTAATCACTTTTAGAATTTCTCAACTGTGAATGCTGCTCAACAGGCTACTGATATCACTCTTGCTAGTAAGATTGCTTCTGCTGTGAGTCTCTTTCGGACTAAGTTTCCCGATGCCAAAGTAGATTTACGACCGTGGGCTGAAGATCGCGATACTCAAGAGTTGGTAGATCCAGATTCGATCGATTTTAGTTTTCATTTTCCCGGCTGGAGTCGGCGGTGGCAAAGTCGGAGTGTTTTAGTCCAGATTCGATTTTATCAAGATGCGATCGCCATCACAGAAGATTGTCTGTTTGAGTCACATCGAAATTTTATTGGCTTAGAAGTTACTGGCTTCGATTATCGCGGCAAACAATGGCGATTATCGACGGTGAGCGACTGGCAATTTGAAGGCGATCTCCAACCGCAGCCAGAAATAGCTGATAAGTTGAGACAGTTTTGTCGTCAAATGTTTGAGCTATTTAGCTGATAAAATTAGCTGTTAATTTGCTATCGATCGCGGTCGACCTATGCTAGGCGATCTATCTACATCTAAATACTGAGTAAATATTTAACATCTACTTATTTGTGATATACTACATGTATGTTTGTGACATTATTTCACTCATCGCGATCGTCTAGACCTCGCTTGCTGTAATGCCGTGAGTAAATACTCAGTTGCTCATTCTCAAAGACAGTATCCAGTCAAAGTATATTTTTATACTTAAAAGATATTAATTGATGATACCGATTGCGCTCAAAACTATATTTTGAGCGAGATAATTGTGATGTTTTATATAGCTAGATCTTCAGGGAAAAACTTAATTATAAAGAAAATCGATACAAATCTGGCGATATCTTGTATACTGGACAAATTCTTGCCTCAGGTTCGACTTGCTAATTTAGTCCTATACCCCGTAACAATTTTTACTTAATCTATGCGCGTAAACACATCTGTGAGACTTTTAGTTATTGCTAGTGCATTTTTAAGTGCAAAAGCTGCACTCGCCCAAAATTCATTTTTACCCGCGCAAGTTTTAGTAGCGAAGAATACATTAAAAACTCAGCAAATAGATGTAAATAGTCTCTCCAGCCTTACAGCAGGGACTGTCTCTACCGATCGAATCGATCGAGTTATTGACGAACAGCCAGATCGCGCTGCTAGAGCAGCGGTCGATCCCGAGCTTCAAGTTGCCAATAACCCTCAGCAGTTCGGTTTCGATGAAGATCGCGCTCCGACAGACATTCAACCGCTGCCCAGTCGCAATTTAACGAGCGCACACGCTCAGGGTCGGGTATTTAATAGCGACGTTGCTAACTTGGATCGAAATTCGCAGCTCATCAGCGGTGTGCCGAGCCAAATACCTTCATCGGAAGCCTCTGTCGAAATTTTCGTGCCAGCCCCCCGCACTCAAACCATCAAAGTACCAACTGTCGCGCGGTTGCCACGGGCGGCGAAGAGGAGGATCCCCACGGTGATGGCAATTCCGGTCGTCCAGTCCATCCGCACGATCGCCCCTAGTCCTAATAAAACTCAGTTTACACCCGCTATAGCTAGCGCACCTTTTGAGGCTTCACAGCCCATTGACGTGCCACAGCCTAGTAATAATGTCCCGACTGTCCCCAGTCTCCCCACTGGATCTCAGGCGGAATTAATCTACCCATTAATGAATCCCGCACGCACAACCTCTCGCTTTGGCTGGCGCACGCATCCCTTAACTGGAAACCGTCGCTTTCATTCGGGCATCGATATTGGCGCACCTTCGGGGACACCTGTAGTCGCAACGGCAACGGGTACGGTAATTTCAGCAGGTTGGAATGGTGGCTATGGTAAGGCGATTGTCATCCAGCATAATGATTCTCAGCAGACCCTTTACGGTCATCTTTCGGAAATCTCCGTGCAGCCCGGACAACAAATCGCGCAAGGTTCGGTAATCGGCTTAGTCGGCAGTACTGGTAATTCGACTGGGCCGCATCTCCACTTTGAAGTGCGGTCGCCCGGAGCGAATGGGTGGGTGGCTGTCGATCCGACTCAAGATATCCAGTATGCTGTAGACAATCTCCGCCGATCGATGCCATACGCTGGTAAAGACAATCCCCAAGGACTCTAAAAATTTATCCCACAGAACTTGCTAGAATAGTAGCCTTGTGAATTCTCAATTGTTATGACAGTCAAACCAGAATGGTTGCGGGTCAAAGCGCCGCAGTGGGAACGCGTGGGTAATGTCAAAGACATCCTTCGCGATTTGCAGCTCAACACGGTATGTGAAGAGGCTTCTTGTCCCAATATCGGCGAGTGCTTTAGTGCCGGAACAGCGACATTTTTAATCATGGGGCCTGCATGTACGCGTGCTTGCCCCTACTGTGATATCGATTTTGAGAAGAAGCCCCAGGCTTTAGATCCGACCGAGCCATTACGACTGGCAGAAGCTGTCAAGCGACTCAAGCTCAAGCATGTGGTGATTACTTCCGTAAACCGCGACGACCTCCCCGATGGTGGTGCGGGTCAATTTGTGCTGTGTATTCAATCAGTACGCGCCCTCTCACCCCAGACAACGATCGAAGTATTGATTCCCGACCTCTGTGCCAATTGGCAAGCCTTAGAGACGATTCTGGATGCGGCTCCAGAGGTATTAAATCACAATACCGAAACTATTCCCAGACTCTATCGCCGCGTGCGTCCCCAGGGTGATTACCAGCGTTCCCTGGAAGTGTTGGCGCGATCGCGAGCCTATGCGCCGAGCGTCTATACTAAGACGGGCATCATGGTAGGCTTAGGCGAAACCGACACAGAAGTGCGCCAAACGCTGCGAGATCTCCGATCGGCAAATTGCGATATCATCACGATCGGGCAATATCTCCAACCCACCAATAAACACCTCAATGTCGCTGAATTTATCACTCCCGCTCAGTTTGATGCGTGGCGGGTATATGGGGAAGAGATTGGGTTTCTCCAAGTGGTATCGACACCACTGACGCGCAGTTCCTATCATGCGGAAGAGGTGCAGAAGTTAATGGTGAAATATCCGCGTTAGTTGTTAGTGGACAGTGGATAGTGGATAGTGGATAGTGAATAGTAGCAGGATGAGAAATTCTAACCATCTGGGTTTCCGGCTTTTACGATGCGAGCGATATTCGATCCGACCTGCTTATTTATTCCGATGTTGCTGATTTAAGGTATGATTTGCCCTTCAGTCCCGCCAGATCCTTCGGCTCTGGCTCCCCTCTGTCTTGTCGTTTTTTTATTCGGGGGGAACCCCCGAATAAAAACGCCGCTCCCCAGCTTGGGAGCGGCTCGCGCTCGTCGGGTTTGCCGTTCGCGCAGCG
>NZ_JANLWO010000147.1:0-3156 GCF_031364565.1 Chamaesiphon sp. OTE_20_metabat_361 | reverse complement strand
TTGCCACTGATGCTTCAGGGCAAAGGTTATCTGCACGAAACGATCGAGCTAAGTCGGCATCCTTCGACAATTGGCGCGGTTGACCCTCAAGATATTCGGAATCGACACTACTTGCTGCCACTCTCTCGAACCGAATCAGCGATCGCTCACTAGGATCGGGATAATAATTATCGTATGAGAGTTCATCTCTACATGATGATTCTGGCTAGCTGAATTAGTCGAACGAGGAAAAGTAGATGAGGAAAGGTTGTGATGCCAAATCCGATCGATCTAGGCTACTTATTCCCTCCATACTGGCTTACGGTGTCTCTGCTACCGCAAGAGAGATCGATCGTTAGATTGACGATTGCGGGTCGCTGCCTCTAGCAATTCACACACTTGCTCATCAGTCGTTTGATTAAAATGCTCATACCACAAACCGATTCCACCAAGCTGTGAGGGGGTCATCAAGCACACCACCTCATCGACTTCGGTTCTCAATCGATCGCCTGTTTCGAGCGGCGCAACTGGTACGGCGATGATTATTCGCTGTGGTTGCTGGGGCTTGAGCATTCCAATTGCCGCTCGCATCATCGCACCCGTTGACAATCCATCATCTACCAAAATGACAATTCGATCGCAGATATCTAGCGGCGATCGATCGCCGCGATAGATGAGATCGTGGTGTTGTAATTCCTGAAGTTCGAGATCGGCAACTGCCGCGATCGTATGTCCAGAAATTCGCAACCAATCGAGCAGATCTTCATTCAACACCTCAAATCCGTCAGCGGCAACCGCCCCGATTGCCAGTTCTGGATGTCCGGGTACGCCCAGTTTCCGCACCAGACAGATATCCAAGGGCGCGTTGAGTGCCTTTGCCACCTCAAAGGCTACTATTACCCCACCGTGAGGAATTCCAAGCACCAGGACGTCGGGGCGATTGGCATACTGGGTAAGTTGGTTCGCTAATAATTTCCCCGCTTCAGTGCGATCGCGGAATCGAGTCTCGCTCGTCATCAGTTGCACCTCCTACATGTGTTTTAATCTCGCCGCGTCGTAGCTGTGTATACTCCTTGAGTTGGCGTTCGGCATTATCAAAGGCATCACGAATGGCAACGTGGAGATCTTCATGTGTCTGCTGTGCTGGCGGCTGACGATTGACGACTAATTCGCTACCAGGGACAGTTAGGTTAATTTGGACGTGGTAAATATTCCCTTGATGATTGTGGCGATGGGGTACTGCGATGACGACGCGACAATCGCTAAGGCGATCTGAGAATTTTTCAAGCTTGGCAATGTGTTTGCAAATTTTGACTTCTATCTTGTCTGAAGGGGAGAGATTTTGCCAAATGATTTGGGGTGTCAATCGCACAATTTCGTAACCTCTTGAGCTGCTCACTCTTCAATGTAGAATAAAAGTCTGAGGAACTTGTGAGTGAGTATGCAGGCTTGAACGAGCTGGTTTGACTTTGGCTCTAATAGACGGATGATGACAACTCAAATAGCAAAAAGTTCGCTCTACAACTATGACAGAATCTTTATTTGCCGAAGCTAGTCAACGGCTAGATGCAGCTCTCCATCACATCTCCATTTCTGAAGATGCGATCGAACGTCTCAAATTTCCTAAATCCAGTTTGCAGGTTTCTATCCCCGTGCGGATGGACAATGGTTCTCTACAAGTTTTTCAAGGTTATCGAGTGCGCTACGATGACACCAGAGGCCCCACCAAGGGCGGTATCCGCTATCATCCTAGCGTTACTCTCGATGAAGTCAAATCCCTCGCCTTCTGGATGACCTTCAAATGTGCGGCACTAGATTTACCATTTGGCGGTGCCAAAGGTGGGATTACGATCGATCCCAAACAACTCTCCAAATTGGAGCTAGAACGGCTGAGTCGAAGCTATATCAATGAGATCGCCGACTTTATCGGCCCCGATGTGGATATTCCCGCCCCAGACGTGCAAACCAATTCCATGATTATGGGTTGGATGGCCGATCGCTACAATACCATTCACCGCAAAATCGTCCCCGCTGCCATTACAGGCAAACCGCTGACGATGGGCGGTAGTCTGGGGCGGGACACCGCGACAGGTATGGGTACGTTCTTTGCGATTGAAACCCTGATGCCTAAATTTCAAACAGTGCGGGAAAACACCACCGTTGCCGTCCAAGGCTTTGGGAATGTGGGCGTAGTTATTGCCGATTTGCTATGGCAGGCTGGTTATCGAGTGGTGGCGGTGAGCGACTCTCAGGGCGGTATCTATGCCAAAGGGGGGCTGGATATTCCCAGCGTCAAACAGTTTAAACACTCGACGCGGAATCTCAAAGCCGCGTACTGCGAAGGGACAGTCTGCAATATCTTGGAGTATGAAACCATTACCAATGAGGAACTGCTGACACTAGATGTAGACATCCTCGTACCTGCGGCAATGGAGAATCAAATTACCGAGAAAAACGCCAATGCCGTGCGGGCAAAGTATATTTTTGAAGCGGCGAATGGCCCGATTACGGCGGCTGCTGATGCCATTTTAGAGGCAAACGGGATTCATGTTTTCCCCGACATTCTGATTAATGCGGGTGGCGTGACGGTGAGTTATTTTGAATGGGTACAGAATCGGAGTGGTTTGTACTGGACGGTTGAGGAAGTAAACGATCGCTTAAAACAGAAAATGGTGAAGGAAACCGAGCGAATTTGGGAGATCGCGCAACAGAAATCGATTTCGATGCGGACTGCTGCCTACGTTCATGCACTCGATCGAATTGGTGAAGCGATCGATGCTAAGGGTACCCGCGATTTCTATACTAGTTAACTTTAGTGTCTCGATCGGGTTGAGCGCGATCGAATATTAGCTTGCTTTTGCCCTTTCGATCGATCTGCCGAATTGGATTTAATCTATAGCGAATTATTACTTTTCCTTCACACTTATCAAGCCCAGATGTTCGACAAACGGGGCAAAATCTTTGTCAGAAAACAGTAGCTTGTGACCGTGTTCGATACAAAAAGTTGCGATCGTTACGTCGATTGTTTTCCTCACTGTAATCCCCTTTTTGCGTAAAGTTCTAAAATTATCTGCGCTTTTCATCGCCATCTCAGTACCCAACATCTCAAACACCGTCAAAGAAGTTAGCAGCCGTTTAGCTGTCTGATAATCTTTATCCTGACGAAAACCTTGTAAC
>NZ_JANLWO010000143.1:0-3800 GCF_031364565.1 Chamaesiphon sp. OTE_20_metabat_361 | reverse complement strand
GGAATTTCTCCAGAAGCTGGCAGTGTCCGCAGAGCAGAATTTTTACTCGCTCAATTACCAGATCTAATTAACTGCTATCGCGGACTCAATCAACCAATTCTATCCGAGCATCAAGCAGTGTTGCTGTTACTCAAGAGTAGCATTCATCACAAGAAAGAGTTAATCGTCCAGAATATTTTAGAAGTAATAATCAGCCTCAAGAGCGATAGAGCCGCGATCGATCTTGCCCAACAATTAGGCAATTTAGCTCCGGTAGTTTTGCTGGAACTATTAGAGTCAGCAGATTGGCAAAAACGACTGCATCCAGAAATAATTGAAAAGCTCAGACCATTATCAGGACTCACAAATACCTGTGCGATCGACTACTCAAGTGAAGAAACCCTCAACTCTCTATCACCATTACTCAACGATCGTAATCCCCTCATTCAAACAGCTTGTCTGTATATTACCGCCCAACTCGCTCTCGATCGCTCTCAAACAATCTCCCGTAATTATACCGATCCTCAAAACTCACCCTTGGTTAATGAAGCCGTCAAAATTATCTTGTCAGCATCTACACAATGCCCATCGTTAAAGACATTTGCCTTGTTAGAAAAAGTGGTGCATCTATTTAATAGCGACTTCTTTAACCGGATTCATAGTGAAACATTAATCGCACTATCCGAACGTGCCGAATTTAGAACCTTTACCGATGATGAAGTGATTACCGAAGCTGGCGATACCTGTCGCGAACTCCTGCTATTAATTGAAGGAAATGCACATATTCTCTTCCATCTCCCCAACCAAGAAGTGCGGATCGAGCAACTCAAATTAGGGCAAACACTCGATGAATTAGAAGTTTTGGCACATAGCGACTCCCAGAATACGATCGTGGCTAAAGGCGATTTTACCCGTATTTTAGCAGTCCCAGTCAACGCCTTTGACGATTTGCTCGATCGCGATCGAGATTTTGCACGGCGCGTATTAGAACTCGAAAGTCGTCAGTTACAAAGATTTATGCGATCGCTGCAAACTATCTAAGATACTTTATAGAATGCCTACGATTGAAATCGTGGCTAATGTTGCAAAGTCCGCCTACGCGGACTGATATATATTTAGTCCGCGTAGCGGCGCACGCTCGTCGGGTTTCCCGACGGTTTAGTGCGATAAGACAGGCGGACTTCGTATCACGAGCAGCGGTTTCTAACCGCTGGGGTTATAGGTAACAACTACTTAGATGATTATTATTGGGGAGTATCGCTCTATGTCGAGACAGTACAGTACTCCTGGCTATCATCCGATTAAAAAAATAAAAGTTATTCTCAAAGGTTTGCATATTGCCGTCATCACGGATTTTAGTGTTGCCTACAAACTAGCATTATCGCTCCCGATCGCCATTGGTGCGATCGCGTTTCATAAATGGGTCGATTTGTCATTGATTCTATTAGCAACTGGTATGATGTTACTAGGCGAATTATTCAACAGTGCGATTGAAATCTTGTGTGATTTTGTCGAATCGCAACAAAATCCCCAGATTGGCGCGATTAAGGATATCGCCGCTGCGGCTGCGGGGATTGGGATCTTTGTGTGGATAGCGATCCTGATTATCGAAGCGATTCAGCTTCTGACAATTGTATAGAAATGCGCGATCGCGGCGATATTTCGCAAATTGCGCTTAACATCCTGGTAGGCTAATCATAATAGTTTAACAATCGTATATTTATTATTGCCCCATGAAAACTGTTTCTGTAGCTACCACCAGCCAAATTAGAGAAGGTGAATTACTAGCTGTTAAAGTCGAGAACCAGAAAGTTATCTTGACGAAAATTGATGACAAAATCTATGCCGTTGAAAATAAATGCCCGCACTTGGGGATGCCACTAGCCAAAGGGAAAGTGTGCGATCGTGCGGTAACATGTCCTTGGCATGGTGCGAGTTTCGATCTGACAACTGGTGAAAATGTCAAGTGGGTCGGTTCGTTTGCGGGAATTCCCCTGCCAGAATGGTCGCATCAAGTGCTCAGCCTGGGCAAGTCAGCTCAAAGTATTCCAACATATCCCGTCACTATTCAAGGCGATGAAGTCTCGATTTCGATCTAGAAGTCACCTTGGGACTATTGTTTCTAACAGCCCTAAAAATTCAGGTTAGAGAGAAGATATGATGATGTCAGATTTTTCTCTCCTTCCCCTTCATATGACTGATTCCCCACCCGAAATCGACGACTCGCCATCTGACAAACTACCGCCATCATCCACCATCGGTAAAATGAATTTTGCGACCAAACTCGCCTATGGAGCGGGAGATGCGGGGGCGGCAATTACGTCGATTTTACTGTTATCTTATCTGTCGCCCTTTCTGACGGATGTCGCGCATTTATCGCCGGGATTGGCGGGACAAAGCCAACTAGTCGGCAAGTTTTGGGATGCAGTCAACGATCCGATGGTGGGCGTATTGAGCGATCGCGGGCAGCTTTTTAGCGATAAGATCCGCAAACGATGGGGCAGGCGTTATCCGTGGATGCTCTGGGGGGCGATTCCATTTGGGCTATTCTTTGCCTTACAGTGGATCGTCCCATTTCCCGAGACCAATCAATTAGGTTTATTTGCCTTTTATACCTTAATTTCGATCTTATTTAATACCTTTTTTACAGTCGTAAATTTACCCTATACCGCCCTTACCGCCGAACTCACCGCAGATTATAACGAGCGTACCAGTTTGAGTACGTTTCGGTTTACATTTTCGCTCGGGGGTAGCATTGTCGCTCTCCTCATCGCTCGGACGATTTTTCAACAGCCTTTAGATCCTGCTACCCAATATCTCACGATCGGCACGATTTGTGCCGTGCTATCGGTATTCCCGTTGTTCTGGTGCGTCTTCGGTACCATTCGCCGCGCGAAAGCCGTCGCCGCAGAGCATCCAGCGGAACTGGAGCCAGTGATGATGCCCATGCGGGAGCAATTACGGTTGGTATTTACCAATCGCCCCTTTCTACTCGTCGTTGGGATTTACCTCTGCTCCTGGTTTAGCCTCCAATTGACGGCAGCGATTATTCCCTATTTTGTCGTCAGTTACATGGGCTTGAAACAAGCAGATTCGCCGTTAGTGATTTTAGCCGTGCAGGGGACGGCGTTGGCGATGCTCTCGGTGTGGAATGCCATCAGTCAAAAAGTGGGCAAAAAAGTCGTTTACTTTGTCGGCACGGGGTTCTGGATCGTCGCTCAATTGGGTTTATATTCGCTTCAGCCCGGTCAAACTACCCTGATGTATATATTTGCGGTCATGGCTGGGTTAGGGGTGTCTACGGCTTATCTAGTACCGTGGTCGATGTTGCCCGATGTCATCGAGCTAGACGAACTCCGCACGGGACAACGCCGCGAGGGGATTTTTTATAGTTTTATGGTGTTCTTGCAAAAAATCTGTCTGGGATTAGCAGTTGCCGGGGTATTACAAAGTTTAGAGCGGACGGGTTATCGGCTCCCTACTGCTGACATCCCGATACCGATTCAACCTGTGGCAGTATTGGACGCTATTCGACTGTCGATCGGCCCAATTCCGATACTATCGCTAATCTGCGGTTTAGTTTGTGCTTATTTTTACCCGATTACCCGCGAAATGCACCAACAGATCGTTTTACAACTACAGGAACGTCGCGAGCAGCAGAATTGAGAATTAGTAATTGATACTACCGATAATTCCAGCGGTTAGAAACCGCCGCTCAGAGTGCAAAGTCCGCCTACGCGGACTGATTAACTAGTCCGCGTAGGCGGACTTTGCATCACTAGCCCCGATTTCAATCGGAGGCTGTCTTGTCTGGCAAGTTA
>NZ_JANLWO010000831.1:0-9925 GCF_031364565.1 Chamaesiphon sp. OTE_20_metabat_361 | reverse complement strand
CGATATTCGGATTCAGGGTAAACGTTATCGCGTAGTGGGGGTGATGGAGCGGAAAGGGGCTGTCGGGCTGCAAGATACGAATAATATGGTGTATCTGCCCCTAACTAATATGTCCGCTGAGATTGTTGGTAACAATGCGCTCACAGGTGTGGCAATTAACGGCTTTTGGGTAAAAGCGAGTAATCCCGACCAACTTGAAGCAGCGGAATTTCAGGTGGCGAATGTGCTCCGGCTGCGCCATGATATTCGCCCACCCAAGGAGGATGATTTTACTCTCACCAATGAAGTGGATCTGATTAAGACTTTCACGAATATTATGGGATTGTTGACGCTAATGGTTACGGCGATCGCGGGTATTTCGCTGGTAGTTGGGGGGATTGGGATCGCGAATATTATGCTGGTATCAGTGATGGAACGGACGCGGGAAATCGGTCTGCGGAAAGCAGTTGGGGCAACTAGCGGCGCGATTCTCAATCAATTTTTGATGGAATCGATCGTGATTTCTAGTATCGGTGGTGGAATTGGGATTGCATTGGGTATCACCCTCGCTTTCGCTACCGCTACGATCTTTAAATTTCCCTTTGTGGTGTCGCTATTGTCAGTGGTGGTGGGTTTTGTCCTTTCGCTGATTGTTGGTGTGTTGGCGGGTGGTATTCCTGCTCGTAATGCGGCAAAACTAGACCCGATCTTGGCACTACGTGGGGATTAAATAACGATGTCAGTTAGGCAGGTTAGTCAGTTAGTCAGCGGTTGAAACCGCCGCTAGTGGTGCAAAGTACGCCTAAGCGGACAGTATTTATTAAATAGTACGCGTAGGCGGACTTTGCATTCCGAGCCACGATTTCAATCGTTGGCATCTCATAATCGTTGGCATTTAATAACTATGGCAAGCATGATTTCGCTCGAAGATATTACTAAAACCTATCACTTGGAATCGATCGAAGTTCCAGTTCTCAAACTGATTAATTTGTCGATCGAGCAAGGCGAATATGTGGCGATTATGGGAGCATCAGGTTCGGGCAAATCGACCCTGATGAATATTATCGGTTGTCTCGACAGACCCAGCAGCGGACAGTATTTCTTAGCAGGGCAAGATCTGACTACCCTCGATGATGATGAACTTGCAGATATTCGCAATCAGTATATTGGGTTTGTGTTTCAACAGTTCAACCTATTACCAAGGCTCACATCTTTGGCAAATGTGATGCTCCCGATGATTTATGCCGATGTCGATAAGTCGCAACGAATCGAACAGGCGACAGAAGCTCTAGTCCAAGTCGGTTTGAGCGATCGGATCCAGAACCGTCCCAATCAACTTTCTGGCGGACAACAGCAGCGGGTGGCGATCGCCCGTGCTTTAGTCAATCATCCCGCTCTAGTCCTCGCCGATGAACCGACTGGCGCGTTGGATTCCACCACTTCTGAGGAGATTATGAATCTGCTGACAGAGTTAAATCAACAAGGTACGACGATCGCGATCGTTACTCATGATGCTAGTGTCGCCGCTAGAACAAAGCGGATAATTCGGATGGTGGATGGGGTAATTGTTGAGTCGAACTAACCTCGACCGCGATTAGGTTTACAGTCTACAAATCCGATCGATTCACTATCCAAATAACCAGCTAAAGCCATCTCTATCAACGCCTCAACTGGATAGTTAATTTCAGCCGCTCGTTGGCGTAGCCTCGGCTTTGCCGAATCGATAAATGCCGTTCTAATCCGCTCTGGCAAATTTGCCAGGATTGCTTGAGCCGCGTTAGGTGTTAGTTGTTCTAAAGTCTGCGATTGCATAGCTTAACGCTCCATCGGAATTTTAACGTTATATGGCGGCTCGGTTGCTCTAAGCAGAATTGCTTCTAGTTCTAATAATAACGCTGAATTCCCCCATAGATCGAGTGTTTATGTCTGTTCCTATCAGTTCGTTGGCGTAGCCTACCGGAGGTAATCGATAGCTAAAAACTCGCTATATTGAGAGATAAAATCTCTCGATCGCTACTGATACAATAGAAGAAAATATAGATATAAATTTTTATCATGCAATTTAAAAAACTTGCGATCGCTTTACCACTAGTTTTAGTTAGTCTGCTGGCTCAAGAAGTCAACGCTCAGGTCAAGCAAAATCGTTTGCGAAATACATTGACAGGATCGGGTTATTGTTTAGATATTATCAATGATGGGGATAATAACAAACTGACTATGGCTAGATGTGCTAATGTTTCTGGACAACGTTGGAGCTTAACAGCTAGTGAGAAAAATCCTCAAGCTTATCGGTTGCAGACTCCATTTACAGGTACTGACAATTGTTTAGCGACGATCGATGATGGTAACAATAATCGACTCACGATCGCTCGATGTAGCGATGCTCCCGGACAACTTTGGAGCATTACACCTAGTAATGCAAATCCTGGTTCCTCTGGCTATTCTAATTTGCGGAATGAGCTTACAGGCGCGGATAAGTGTTTGAAAATAATTAATGATGGTCGAAATAATAAACTGACGATGGCTACATGTAGTAACGTCGCCGGACAAAGCTGGAGAATTACCAAAACTCCTTAATTAGTGCATTGACATAGCCTCTCCTCAGAGGCTATGTCAAGAATATATTTAAGGTAGGCAAGAATAATTATGTTGCTATCATATTGACCTTTTACAATTTTTCTCACAAGTTCCTCATCTTGTTTCGATATTGTGAGAGATAGTAAATTTTCTAATGAATCACGAGGATAAAATTTATGAAATGGCAACAATTAATCCTAGTTTTTATAGCCACTATCTGCTTGATTTTCGCGGGAAAGGCTTTGGCACAGACGGATGTTAATATTAACAATACCAACCTGATTCGCTTTGGTGGCGGCGTGACTGTAGCAGAGAACCAAACTGTCGAAAATGCTAGTGCTTTTGGTGGGAGTGTGACGGTATTACCTAATGCCAGAGTTTTAGATACAGCTATTGCTTTTGGCGGCGATGTCATCCTCAAAAAAGGCTCGCGGGTAGATGGTGATGCCTACTCCTTTGGCGGCAAAATCGTTCAGGAACCAGGCGCGATTATTAGTGGCGAACGTGCGACATTTAGCGACAGACACGGGATGATGTCTGACTCTTATGGGAGGCGCAGTTTCTTTCCTTGGTATTTCTTCAATGCTATTTTCAGAATCAGTGCCGCTGTAGTAGCAGGGATTCTCGGACTGATTATCTTGCAAACCAGTCCGCAGTTTTTACCGAATTTGGCTACAAAGTTGCGTCAATATCCTGGTTTAGCTGCTTTGTGGGGGATTGGGGCGATTTTATCAATTATTGTTGCCACTGTGTTGCTGGCAATTACGTTAATTGGCATTCCCTTAATTCCAATCCTGAGTTTGAGTGCGGTTATCGCTTCGTTAGTCGGTTCGCTGGGTGTAGCTCTGTTTGTCGGTCAACACATCGATAGAAATAGTCAGCAGTCAGCATTACAGCAGTTCTTAATTGGTTTGGCGATCTTGACAGCTCTGACATTGATTCCGTTTTTGGGAGGCTTAGTAGTGTTCCTGATTAATCTATTCGGCTTGGGTGTCATCTTGCTCTGGAAATTCGGTAAAGACCAACCTCAAATGGCGGCTTAGATACGCTAGATCCCCACTAACTACTACAAAATCTAGAAAAACCACTATGATTACTCATAAAACCAAAGAAGTTTCACTCGATGAACTATGGGAATCAGCCTCCATCAGCGATTGCGCTTCACGCACGCTAGGCGATCGAATATTTAACCCCGAATCCCTGACAAATCTACCTGAAACTGCTCGGCGATACCTAGAACATGCAATTGCACCTGAAACAAAGCTTGCTGCTGCGGTGCGCTTGAAAATGCACGGTGAAATTAAATTGAAAAAGTGGATTCCCTTCACAGCCGAGCAAGTCATTTGCTTGGAGCATGGACTGATTTGGAGTGCTACAGCATGGATGAATGGCTTCTTGCCCATTATCGGATCGGATCGGATTATCGACGGCAGCGGTGCGATGCAGTGGAAAATATTAGGATTGTTTCCTGTGATGACGGCAGATGGTAACGATATTACGCGGTCTGCTATCGGTCGCCTCCAAGCAGAGTCAATGTGGCTACCGTCGGTGTTATGTGACAATGAGGTTTCATGGACAAGCTCATCGTCATTGGAGCTAGACTCCAATTTGCATTCCAGTTTTGTCGTGCAAGGCGACAGAGCCGAACTAGACTTTACCATAGATCGATCGGGTCGTCTCAAAACCTTCAAGTTGCCACGCTGGGGCAATCCAGATGGTGCTGAGTTTCGTGAGATGGACTTCGGTGGAATTGTAGAGGAAGAGGGGACATTTTGCAGCTACACCATTCCAACCCGTCTAAGGGTTGGCTGGTACTTTGGCACCGAGCGGTTTGAGTCGGAGGGCGAATTCTTCCGCTGCACGATCGATGATGCAATCTATCGGTAGTGGAAGATTCAAGCACTAATTAGGGAAAATAGATTGAAAAAACTCTTTGTCAATAAACATGCTGTCAAATTATCTTTATTATTCATAACAGCAGTTGCTTTGAGCATTGGGGTGGGAACTAATCATATTGTTCTTCAGCATGAAAAATCATCAGTTCCAGTTACAACTTCCGCAACTATTCCTAATGATTCAGCCCAACAAATTCAACCGCAAGTTTATTGGTTACGATCCGAGCGATCTAAACTAACTCTAGTTGCCAAATCATTACCATCGAATACACCAAGTTCTAGTTCCCCACAGCAAGGATTAACAATCGCTATGCAACAGTTACTAACAGCCCAACCCCGTGATGATTTGACTAGTACGATTCCCAAAGGTACTCAACTTTTGAGTTTGCAAGTTTGTGCTGATGGGGTACATGTCGATCTATCGCCAGAATTTCGTTCTGGTGGTGGTAGCACCTCGATGATTTATCGAGTCGCACAGGTGATTTATACGGCTAGCAGTCTCGATCCTAACGCTAAAGTTTTTATCTCTGTCGGTGGACGATCGATCGACCAGAACCATCCTCTAGGCGGTGAAGGATTAATCTTGCAGCAACCGACTACTCGATCTCAATTTGCTGCTGACTTTCTCTGATTTTTAAACATAACCAACAACAAAGAATTAATAACATGAACGTACCAAATGATAACTTTCAGGAAAATGTCGAAACAATCCAGTCTGAATTAGTAACGGGAGAACATGAAGCGAAAACAGCAGAAAAGATTGGCGTAGAAGAATTTAGTATTCATGGTGATGCCTTGGGTGCCAAAATCAAAGAACTGATTCATCAAGGCAACATTCGGCGGATTATTCTCAAGAATGAAGAGGGGCATATATTAATTGAAATTCCCTTAACTGTTGGCGTGGTGGGTGGTGCCATTAGTGCGGCTTTCTTCCCCATTCTGGCTGCTGTGGGATCGATTGGGGCGATGGTCGCTCATCTGACGATCGTAGTGGAAAAACGATCGTAATCTAGCTTGCTAAATCTGGGTATGATTTATTTTTTAATCAACGCCCATAATCTTACGATCGAACGCAAAGACAGCACTATTCGGCTCGTCCTAGCGATCGTCGTTCCGTGATGCCAAGGGCAAGGCTCCGCCAACGAACTCTAAACCTACCTCTATTGACCGATCTGTTTCTCAGCAATCATCAATATATTTATAGTATAAAAACATTATAAGGATCGACATAATAAGGAAAAATATTTTTTCTTTATTACGATTGATAATAAATTAGATTTTAAACAATAAAATACTGGTGAAGATCGACGAAATCTGTGCTAATACTCTAGATTTCTTGGGGCAGGCTTGGTGGGTCGAAGTTTTGACAACTCAGCCCCGATGTACTTACTACTTTGGCCCCTTTGGTGGTGTAGAGTCAGCGAATCTAGCGGTGTCTGGCTATGTCGAAGATCTCGAAAGCGAATCTGCCCAAGGAATTAAAACCCAGGTGAAACGTTGTCATCCAGCTCGACTGACTATCGATCACGATCTGGAAGACTAAAAATAGAAATCGCTCCTCGGAGTGCCTACGATTAAAATCGTGGCTAATGTTGCAAAGTCCGCCTACGCGGACTAGTTAATCAGTCCGCGCAGGCGGACTTTGCACTCTGAGCGGCGGTTTCTAACCGCTGAGGTTGTAGGTAGCTGTAGCGATCGACCAAATTCCAGCGCGGTTAAGATCCCGTTAATATATATTAGCTTTTACTAGATTTGGTATGGCTAAAATACCTCTATAGCAAGCATCTCAATCAAATTGCCACTTTCGTCTTAACCGTTGGCGGACAGCCAGCTCCCCTGAAGAATCGACCAAATTTTTTAAGTCTATTTCCAGATAAAAGTCGAGCGGCTTGCTAGGTCTAGAGTGTTATAATTAGCTATGGCAGTTACTAATTCAGACCTTAAAAGTTTTAATTCCATCGGTTTAAAATCTCCATCGGTTCATGTCTTAACGGAGATCCAATCTCATGGCATATTGCTGGTTTTACAAGAGCCAGATTTAAAGATTTTACAAGTTAGTAATAATACGATCGGTGCATTTGAAGTCTCCCCAAGTCTCGTCATCGGACAGCCATTAGAAAAGTTTTTAGATGTCTTTCAGGTCGAGCAATTTCGAGCGGCATTAGCAGACCAAAGTTTCGATCGTACAAATTACACGAAAGTATGGGTAACAAAATCTAAGGATAATTACCGGATCTTTGATGCTGTTTTTCATCGGAGTCCTGATGGCTATCTAATTCTAGAATTGGAACCAACCCAAAAAGACGAACATATTCCTTTTCAAAGTTTTTATCATTTAGCTAAAGCCTCAATTCTGCAAGGGAGATCGGCTAATAGTCAATTGACTGCAACTGCCGATTTAGCTGCTTTCGGTCGAATTATGGTCGCAGAAGTGCGGAAGTTGACTGGATTCGATCGAGTCATGCTCTACAAATTCGATCGGGATGGGCATGGTGAAGTCATCGCTGAGGCTCGAGTAGTCGAAATGGACTCTTATCTGGCTCTGCATTTCCCAGAGTCAGATATTCCCCAACCAGCGCGAGAAATGTTTGTCTTCAATCGGATTCGGGCGATCTCCGACGTTCGGGCTGAGTCAGTGCAACTGATTCCCGCCCTCAATCCGCTAACGGGGCAGCTTACGGATCTAAGCCACTCGATGCTTCGCAGTCCCGATCCTTGTCATGCTGAATACCTCCAGAATATGGGTGCCAGTGCATCCTTGACGATTTCCCTCATCAAAGACGGACGCTTGTGGGGAATTATTACCTGTCATCATCAGACAGCTAAATTCATATCCTATGAGTTGCGGAATGCTTGTGAACTGCTCGGACAGGTAATTTTCGATCGGATCTCCATCATTGAAGATATCCCTGACTATAGCTATCGATCGAAATTAGCTCACTTGCGCTCGATGGGGATCGAGCAGATGTCGCAATCCGCCACGGGATCGCTGGAGTCAACGGCGAGTTTCGTTGATGCTTTAATGGGACAATCACCCAATCTCTTGGATCTCTTCGATGCTGGGGGTGCGGCAATTTGTGTTGGCGGTCGCTGGACGGCAATCGGGCAGATTCCCCCGCCAGCAACACTTGATGACTTGGTGCAATGGTTGACCGACAATGTTCGAGATGATGTATTTACCACCGACTCACTTCCGTTACTAGCTAACGCTCCCGTTGGTGGAGAACGATTTAAAGATGTTGCTAGTGGGATGCTGGCAATTTCCTTGTCGCCAGACAGTTATGTGTTGTGTTTCCGTCCTGAAGTAATTCAAACGGTGAATTGGGGTGGGAATCCAGAGCAGGCTCACCAAGAAGTAGTCGCAGCCGATGGTAATTTGCGATTGAGTCCGCGAAAATCTTTTCAATTGTGGCAAGAACGCGTCCGGCTGCATTCACGCCCGTGGCAAACTGTAGACATCGCCGCCGCCGTCGAATTACGCAAATCGCTGCTCAATATTATCCTCCGTCAATCTGAAGCTGCTTTGCAGCAAAGCGAAGCCCGCTATCGCACTCTAGTAGCCAGTGCCCCTGTCGGCATTTTTCAAACCGACATTGCCGGAGACTGTTTATTTATCAATCAGCAAGGTCTGGAATTAATGGGCGCGTCACCAGCGGAAGTTTTGGGTCGAGGTTGGACAAACTCTATCCATCCCGACGATCGCCCGCGCGTATCTGTCGCCTGGGAGAGTACTGTCGTCTCGAAACATCGATTTGGGCTAGAGTATCGGATGATGACCCCCCAGGGGCAAGTAAACTGGGTCTATGGCAATGCGATCGCGATCGAGGATGAAGCTGGAAACATTACTGGCTATCTGGGCACTCTCACCGATATTACCGAGAAAAAGCGATTAGAGCAGCAATTTCTCCGCGCTCAACGCTTGGAAAGTTTGGGCACCCTCGCCAGCGGCATCGCTCACGATCTGAATAATGTGCTGACACCGATTGTCGGTGCTGCCCAGCTTTTACAAGTTACCCTCCCCACATTAGACGAGCGCAGTCAAAGACTACTGACGATGTTAGTCGAAAGTTCGCTACGCGGGAGTAGTTTAGTCAAACAAATTCTCACATTTGCGCGGGGAGTGGACGGTCAACGCACAGTATTAAAACTACAGCACATCCTCGTCGAAACGATCGATATTGCCCGCCAAACTTTTCCCAAATCGATCGAAATTAGCTTGAATCTGCCCGTTGAAGATCTCCAGATGGTGTGCGTCGATGCGACCCAAATTCATCAAGTCTTCATGAATTTATTTGTAAATGCGCGGGATGCCCTACCGGATGGCGGATCGATTACGGCAACTGCGAAAAATCTGGTAATCGACGACACTAATGCCAAACTGCATGTCGATCTTCGCGCTGGATCTTATGTCACGATCGCGATCGCTGATACTGGCATCGGCATCGATAGTAAAGAGATCGATCTAATTTTCGATCCGTTCTTTACTACCAAAGAGCTAGGAACTGGTCTAGGATTATCGACAGTTATGAGCATTATCAAAGCTCATGATGGCGATCTTCATGTCGATAGTGAAGTTGGGCGCGGTACTTGCTTCACTATCCATCTACCTGCGGTAACTAATAGTGAGGAAAAACAGTTAGGATCGCAACCAGAATCATTTGACGGGAAGGGGCAATTAGTTTTGGTAGTAGATGATGAATTCTCGATCCGCGAGATGATTAAAGATTCATTAGAAGCTTATAATTACCGCGCGATCTTAGCTAGTGATGGTGTCGAAGCGATCGCCCTATACGAGCGAGAGTGGGAAAACATTGCCGTCGTCTTGTTGGATATGATGATGCCGAATCTCCATACACCTTATATCATTCGGGCATTGCAACGAATTAATCCCGCCGTCAAAGTTGTTGCGATGAGTGGTACATCGGCAAATGAATCGATCGTCGATCGGTATGCGATCGGCGCATTTTTGACTAAACCATTTATGACGACAGAAATGCTGCATACATTAGCAAATCTGGAACTTAATATCTTTAGAAATGACCTCGATCTAAAACCTGTTCAATTCTAGGTGCTGTATCTTCCACGAGTGTTTGTATTTTATCAATCATCCTCTGAAAAACATCAGGATAGTATTTTGAAGCATCAATGAAATTAGTATATTCCTGACGATATTTTCTCCTCGACTCTGGCGTTTTGTATTCTTGACGAATATTTGCGGACATACGCCTACACTTTCTAACTATCAGCACATCGTCAATCTGAGTAGAAGTAATAGATACTGGAGTCATATCTAAAAACTCACAAACTAAGAAATAAAGCGAGCTAGGAACTGCTATCTTGAGATCTCTACTGGTAGCCACAGCCTCTTGAAACATCGTCTTATCTAAGTTGGTTTTACACTCAGCGCAGATGTATCCAAGATGTGACTCAATCAATTTGTAATTTGTAAACTCTCTATCAAAAGCAGTTTTTAA
>NZ_JANLWO010000124.1:0-1601 GCF_031364565.1 Chamaesiphon sp. OTE_20_metabat_361 | reverse complement strand
TGGAGGACTCGATTGAGTGTCGCCCGATTGATGTCTACTGGCGCTAGTGGCACTTGTGCTGTCTTGCCGCGCTGAGTGTACCACCAATAGCCGCCACCTGCGGCGATCGTCCCCAGGGTCAACCAGTCACCGACACCAGCTAAGCTGTGGGAGACACTATCCAAACCCCATAAACCTAACGATAACCCAATCCCACCAATCAAAAGCGGACGTTGTAATTGTCCAGTCATAAATGCCCCGTCAATGTAATGCTAGATCGCGTTCATTACTTCTAGACTAATCGATCCGGGCGCGATCGAGCAGGGGAAATCCCGATCGTTACTTAAGTTAAACATGGGGGTTTACCCACCTTGCTCGGTGCGAACCGATTGGGGCGCGGGCAACTGGGAGTTAAAGGGAGCGACTAGGTATGCTTGATTTTGTGGCGGGTTAATTCGATCGTAATTTTGCCGCCAAAATCTGGAATTGGTGCGGCTAGCTTGTGGAGTTTTAACTCTACGAACTCGACCAGATCGTCAGCTAAGACTGTCGTCACGATCGTCTCGGCAAGTTTTTCGACGAGGGCAAATTTAGCCGTAGAAATTATCTGTTTGACCGCTGAAATAGCGCTGCGATAATCGAGTGTATCTTCAATCCGATCGCTTTGACCGGATGCCGCTAAATCAACGCCAATCCGCAGATCGACTTCAAACCATTGTCCTAAAGTTTGCTCCTCCGGCAAGTATCCCGTATAGCCATAACACCGTATCCCTGTTAATTGAATTACATCCATATATTCTAAAATATTGGCATCGCCACCAATCTCAAGTCATTTCCATCGCCCTAGAAAAATAACCGGAACGCATCCGCAATTCTCAATTCTCAATTCTCAATTCTCAATTAATTGCTGCCAGTCCAATTACCTTGATTTAATTCATTCCAAACTTCATCAATTAACATCCCCGAATTTTCCGATCTGCCAATATCTTGAAGATTGATAAACTCATCCGCACCATCTGGAATCCCCGGCGACTCGAAACTCAATAAATCTAGGTCGTGTTCGGAAAAATCTAGACCGAGATCGGTCAGGTCTAGCTCCATCATGCCATTTGGCGCAGCAATACCGCGATCGTCAGCACCCCCAAATACATAGGCAATCTCATCGAGATTGCTATTGACGGTTCCGGCATCGATCGGCAAGTGTTCTTCTGACTCTAGAGTGGTATCCGTAAAATGTGGCGCGGGCATGGCTGTAGCTACTATCGGGGTCGCGATCGTCGCTGCAACCGCCGCTGCGCCCATTGCGGTCATCCCAGCTAAGGGGAGCGAACTGCCTTCGGTCTCCACTGGAGTTTCGCTAGGGGCGGGGGTAGTTGGGGCGGCAAAATTGCCACGATCCTCGATTTGAGCAGTTGCCGTTGGGGCGACGACTGCTGTTGGACGATCGTGGCGATCGTCATGACTAGCGCTGGGTGTAGGTGGGGCAGGGACTGCTGGTGGGGCGATCGTTGCGCCGAGTGGGGTCGCCGTCGCATTCACCGCTACTGGCTGACTGGGGGCTTCTGGCTCGTCGGGACAGAATTCTAAACACAACCTAATCCGCCCCTTTTGCCAGCCCTTAG
>NZ_JANLWO010000862.1:0-1804 GCF_031364565.1 Chamaesiphon sp. OTE_20_metabat_361 | reverse complement strand
TAACTTTAAATTAGATGATAATTACACAACACAGCTAAACTCAAGACCGAAGCCACAGCTATCTTATATTACCTATATCATCTCATTATCTAGACCACAGGATCTCAATATTTCCTCATAAAGTAAATAAAAATTTACAATTAGTGGATAGTGGATAGTGAAAGACGAGAACGCTTGCATTCTCAAACCCAAAAATCGATTCTTTCCGCTCCCAAACTATCCACTATCCACTATTCACTATCCACTATCCCTGATGCAATCTCACCAACTGAGCAACAGTCCTTTTGAGCTGAGTGCGGGGGACGATTTTGTCAATGAATCCCTTTTGGAAATAGTACTCGGATGTCTGGAAGTCGTCGGGCAACTTTTCGCGGAGGGTTTGTTCGATTACGCGTCTACCTGCGAAACAGATCGTGGCTTTTGGTTCGGCGAGAATAATATCGCCTAACATGGCAAAACTGGCAATCACACCGCCTGTAGTGGGGTGAGTGAGGATGGGGAGATACAGCAATCGGGCTTCACGGTGGCGTTCGAGTGCGCCGGAGATTTTAGCCATCTGCATCAGACTGAGCATTCCTTCCTGCATTCTGGCACCACCAGAGGCACAGACGATCGCGACAGGGATACTATGAGCAGTAGCATACTCGATCGCGCGGGTGAGCTTTTCACCAACGACAGAACCCATGCTCCCACCCATAAACTGAAAATCCATCACTCCTAATGCCAAAGGCGATCCTTCAATTTTGCCAAACCCAGTCAGGACGGCATCCGTCAATCCAGTTTTGTGCTGGGTGTCTCGCAATTTATCGCTGTAGGCTTTGAGATCCTTGAACTTCAGGGGATCGGTAGGCTGAATCTGTTCGTCTAGTGGCACCCAGGTATCGGCGTCGATCAATTGGGCGATGCGTTCGTGACAGGAGACGCGTTTGTGGTGCCCGCACTCTAGGCAAACCATCTGATTGGCGGTGAGATCTTTGGTATAGGCGAGTGCATTGCAATCTTCGCATTTCGTCCATAGCCCATCAGCAATTTCCCGCTCCTGTTGTTGCTGAATGCTGGGGCTGGTTTTCTGACGATTGGCAAACCAATCAAAGAGGGATGATGTGATTTGGGGCATATGGTAGCGATCGGTAAATAATAAATACACAATGCCAGTATATTATCTCGCGTTTGGGGGCGGTTGCGCCGCCGATGTCCGATCGAGCGGTAATGGTAATGCCAAAATTGAGGGCGGCGCTGGATATTTTGGTGATGTAAGCTTCTCGGTAGGAACATCGTCAAGCTAACTTCTACTCAACTGCCAAAATTCTCGATCGATTAGCCGATTCGCTGACGATTTTCCGTGTAGCATTAGGCTAAAATTCAGCTAGTGCATTGTCATCCATTACAGTCATGAGCTATTGCCTCAATCCCAATTGCCCTCAGCCACAGAATCATCATGAGGAGAAGATTTGCAAAGCTTGTGGTAGTCAGTTACTTTTGAAAGATCGCTACCGAGCCATCAGCTTTCTCGATAGTGGTGGTATGAGTCGAAATTTTTTGGCACTCGATACAGACATGCCACAAGAAAAACGCTGCGTAGTCAAGCAGTTTTTCCCAGCACCGCAGGTATTAGATGATGTCGAAGCCTTTGAAAAATCGATCGAGCTGTTTCAGCGGGAAGGGGCGCAATTGGACAGGCTGGGTGCTGACTCTACTCAAATTCCCAAACTATTTGCTTATTTGGAACAGGAGCGCAGATTTTATCTGATTCAAGAGTTTATTGACGGGCAGAATCTCCGAGAAATCATCAAAGAGTCGGGTC
>NZ_JANLWO010000852.1:0-3936 GCF_031364565.1 Chamaesiphon sp. OTE_20_metabat_361 | reverse complement strand
TTGACATCATTTTGCCATTCTAATAATTGCCGCAACCAGGCAAATTTTTCATCTACTTCCGTGCGTCTGGCTGGTGTGGGTTTGCTAGCATCAGGGCTTTCGTCGGATTTAGCATTTTCCTTGTATCTCCAGTGTGCGGCGATCCCATATTCGGCGACGTTGTGCATTTCCAATGTCCGAATTTGGACTTCTAAGGGCGTCCCTGTAAAACCAACTACAGTAGTATGTAATGATTGGTAGCGGTTGTTTTTTGGCAAGCCGATATAATCTTTAAATCGACCCGGAATCGGCTTAAATATATCGTGAATTTCGGCTAGGGCTAAGTAACATTCATGATTCGATTCGACAATAATTCTAATCGCTGTCAGATCGTAAATTTCACTAAATTCTTTTTTTTGATACCGCATCTTTTGATAGATACTGTACAAATGTTTGGGTCTACCACTCAGGTCGATGTATTTGATTTTAGCTCGTTCGAGACGATGGCGAATCATCTCCGTGACGTTAGCAATCCGGCTCTCCCTGGCAGTTCGCTTCTCAGCCACTAAGTCTTGAATGCGGCGATAATCTTCCGCTTCGATGTATTTAAATGAGAGATCTTCTAATTCCCATTTAATCCGCCCTAAGCCCAGTCTATCGGCTAAAGGTGCAAAAATATCGCGAGTCTCTTGCGAGATTGCTTGCTGTCGTTCGGTGCGTAAATGATCGAGGGTACGCATATTGTGTAACCTGTCAGCGAGCTTAACTACGATCACCCGAATGTCTTGCGCCATGGCAATAAACATCCGCCGAAAGTTTTCAGCTTGCTGTTCTTTTTTACTCGAAAATTCAAACTTTGAGAGCTTAGTTACGCCTTCGACCAAGTGTGCGGTTTCTTGACCGAATCTCGTCTCGATCTCATCGATTTTAATCTCGGTATCTTCAACTACATCGTGCAGGAATCCTGCCGCAATCATCGCCGCACCGCCACCCAAATCGCGTAACAATCCCGCTACGGCGATCGGGTGACAAATATAGGGTTCGCCAGATTTACGCTTTTGATCGCCATGTAGCTTGTAAGCAAATTGAAAAGCATTCTTAATCAACTGTCGATCGCTCAGTGTCTCCGGCAGAACATCGAGATCTGCTGGGGTGCCGCTTGGCTCAACAGCTAAGCACTGTTGCAACCATTCGGGAATCGGACAATTGTAAGTCATCGCTGTTTCGGGTGTCGCGATTTTCGTTCCGTTCGCGAAGCGTCTGCCTTCGCAGAAAGGCTCCGCCAAAGCATCAGCAGGTACATCATCAATGGAAACAGAGGTAGGAGTAGTCATGGTGGGAGGGAATAAAAGGAGTGAATACCAACAAAATTGGGAACTATCGACGAACTAATGCAAAAGATTGAAAACTCAATTAGCAGCCGCGCTGTGATGATTCGAGCTAATTGAGATGCAGCTATGTGGCTGGCTGACAGCAGCATTTAGCGATGGACGCGAGCGATTCTAACTAAGCCGAGCGTAATTTAGAGCAGCAATGTAGTCTGAGGCTTATAAGATCGGAGCAGCTTGGAAGGTAACGTTCGATCGGCAATTGTAAGTGTAAAATTGTTTACATAATATTCTATTCTAACTAAGTTATTTATGTTGCCAACCGAACAGATTTTAATCTGGCAACAATTATCTACCCTGCTGAGCAACTTGCTAAATGACGTTGCGCCCGACCCAAAAGTGATTCTGAGTCAAGCGATCGAGTTATTTGAATCCAATATTATCGTCCAGGATCTCGATGGTCTGCCAGATCCTATCGCTGGTAAAATGCGATCGTACGTCACCGAAAGCCATCGGCTGCTGCGGCTATTATCGATGGATGTCATGCTTATCGCTACAGCCCGCAACCCCGCTACCATTTCGCAACGTCGTCAAGCTTATCAGGATAAACTCCAGCTCATCATTCAATATTGCCAAGCTGTGGCGGATACAGGTGCTGAGGATCTTGCTTAATTTAACTTACGGTGTTGCTGAATTGGGGTATGAAGCTCTAGCAGAACACACCGCTACAGCGAACGTCATCACTATCAATTGTCAACCGAACTTTAACGATGCAGTGCCCTAAATGTAAATCTGAGCTAGTCAATGGAATTATCAGCGACATGTTGTTGACAAAACATTGTCGCGAGTGTGAGGGTGAATGGATTCCCGGACATAACTACCAAGTCTGGCGCGACGAGCGTCCCGCAGCACCACCTAACCGCGACGTGCTAGCCCAAAATTATCATTTGTCCTATACCCCCAGCGCCTTAGACACCAAAGCAGCACCCTGTCCCGAATGTGGCCCCATGATGGCTAGAGGTAAAATCGCCCTCAAGCAGCCATTCTATCTCGAACATTGTCTCTCTTGTGGGGGGATCTGGTGCGATCGGGGCGAATGGGAAGTCCTCGAACAATTGCAACTCGATAAAAATATCCCCCTCATATTTTCTAGTGCTTGGCAAGCTCAAGTCCGCGCCAGTCATCTCCACGAACTCGAACGTCAAGCCGTCATCGATAAAGTCGGTGTCGAAATGGCACAGCGAGTTTTCGATCTCGCCGATATCCTCGTCAAACATCCCAATGGCGATTTTGCCGCCGCTTATTTGATGCGACGATTCGAGCGAGATCGGGGCTAGGTGCTAGGCTTTAGGCTTTAGGCTTTAGGCTTTAGGGAATAGAATCCCCTCCTTGGAGGGGTGCCCATCGGGCGGGGTGGGTAGATCTCGGCATCTCCCTGTCTCCTCGTCTCCCCAACTCCCCATCCCCCCATCTCCCAACCCCCAACTCCCCACTCCCAACTCCTATGAAATTACTCAGCGTCCAAAACCTGTGGGTAACTTACCCTCAAGCCGAATCGAGCCAGCAAGTAACACACGCGACCTGCCAAGGCAGCGCTTACGCTATCGCGGATGTATCGTTTGAATTGGCGGCGGGTGAAAAGATTGGTTTTGTGGGGGAATCGGGCTGCGGTAAATCTACGCTGGGTAAGGCAATAATGCGCTTGTTACCTGTCAATTCGCGGATTGAGGGCAAGATCTTATTTGAGGGTCAATCCGTGCCAGACATGGATGCTGAAGCCGTGCGGCGCTTTCGGGGGGAGGTGGTGGGCTTAATCTTCCAAGATCCGATGACGCGCCTCGATCCGCTGATGACGATCGGGAATCACTGTCTGGAGACGCTCCAAGCTCACGAGCCAAATCTGACTAGACAACAAGCCAAACAACGGGCGTTAGATACCCTAGCTGCCGTCCGCATCCCTGCCGATCGCTGGAACCAGTATCCGCATGAATTCAGCGGTGGGATGCGCCAGCGAGTCGCGATCGCGCTAGCTTTGTTGCTCGATCCAAAGTTGATTATTGCCGATGAGCCGACGACGAGTTTAGACGTGCGGGTATCGGCAGAAATCTTGCGTGAACTGACGCGGCTGTGTCAAGAACGCCAGATGGGACTGCTATTAATTTCCCACGATCTCGCGACGATCGCGACGTATTGCGATCGGATTGTGGTGATGAACAAAGGACGCAAGGAGGAAGAAGGGACGGTGGCGAATATTTTTGGCAATCCTCAAGCCGAATATACTCAAACTCTACTCAAATCGGCGCTGCACGTTCAGGCGAACGACCGAGTTGGGGAGCTAACAGCGACAGCGCTAGCAATCAAGAAACCGATCCTCACCCTCGATAAGCTCCAAAAACATTACACGATCGAGACTAATCTGCTTCAGCGGATACTCACCAATGCCAAAACTACCATCAACAAAGCTGTCGATAATGTCCAGCTCGAACTCTACGAAGGCGAAATCTTTGGACTAGTCGGTGAATCTGGCTGTGGTAAGAGTACCCTCTCGCGGACTATTCTCCAATTAGTCCCCGCGACTGGTGGAACGGTGACATTCTGCGGTGAAGAACTCACCCATCTATCTCCTGCG
>NZ_JANLWO010000836.1:0-7144 GCF_031364565.1 Chamaesiphon sp. OTE_20_metabat_361 | reverse complement strand
TCGGATCGAGCATAGCTAGTTTAGTTAAAGCTGATGATTGGTGAGTTCAACAGCGATCGCCAAGAGGTGTGGTATCTAGAAACTAGCACTCTGACCGTCGCCATTCACGTTGGTGTCAGCCTGCTACTCGATCGTAGCCTCGGCTTGAGCCAAATCGATCTGTAAATATAGATCGTTATTTATTCTACCTCGTTTGCGGAGCATCTCCCCCGCACGATTGTCTCTATCGATCGATTCTTGACAAGCAGGCGATTAGGGTCTTATGTTAAGGACTGAAAAAAGTACCTAATATAAGGTCTTGAGGCAATCGAGATGGCACAGGCAAAATTTACGCTGGAGCAATCGCATATTGATTTTCTCGCACAATTTAAAGTTCGGGGCTTTAAAGACAAAAGTGCGCTCGTCCGCTTGGCATTAGATCGACTAGCGCAAGAACTAGAACGAGAGGAACTAGCTCACTCTGCGGACTTATATGCCGAATTATATGCCGAAGATCGCGACCTTCAGCAGCTCACCGATGCAGCGTGTGTAGGTTGGCCGCAATGAGCCAACTGTATCGATGACTGGTTATCGAAAATAGTCTAGGATGACTATAAAAAACTGTGCAATATGAGCTTAGACTGGCAACTACCACCTCAATTAGAAATTCCGGCTGAATTTGTCGCGGCGGTACGATCGTGCAAGCCGACTGTCAATGGTAAATATGCCGCTCAATTATTATGGCAGCGGGGGATTCGGGAGATCGATCGGATTCCGGGTTATTTGGATAGTGACAAATATCAGCCGACTAGTCCCTTTGCTTTTGGGCTAGAAATGACAGCGGCGATGGAGCGGCTAAAAAAAGCTTATATCTACGCCGAGAAGGTGGCTATTTGGGGTGATTTTGATGCGGATGGGGTCACGGCGACGAGCGTGCTGTGGGACGGCTTGAGGCAGTTTTTCGGGCAGGGACAGCTTAGTTATTATATTCCCGATCGGATGAAGGAATCCCATGGCTTAAACATTGCGGGAATTAAGCGATTGGCGGCGCAGGGGGTAAATTTAATTATTACTTGCGATACTGGCAGTACGAATACTAAAGAAATTGAATATGCAACTAAGTTAGGTGTCGATATTATCGTCACCGATCACCATACTTTGCCCAGCCAACGTCCACCTGTAGCAGCGATTATCAACCCGCGTTATTTTGAAGAGAGTCACCCTTTATTTCATTTAGCTGGTGTTGCGGTGGCGTACAAATTGATGGAGGCACTATATCTAACTTTGCCAGATATTCCGCAGCAACCTGTTGAGTATTTATTAGATTTAGTCGCGATCGGATTGATTGCCGATTTGGTTAAACTTAATGGTGATTGTCGCTATCTCGCCCAGATGGGTATCAAAAGATTGACACTCCAAAACCAAACCGATCTCGATGGCTTTCGTCCGGGGGTAAATAAGTTATTGCAATTGTGTAAGCGTAATGGCGATCGACCGACGGATATTTCGTTTGGCATTGCACCGCGTATTAATGCGATTAGTCGGATTCATGGCGATGCGAGTTTTGGGGTAGAGTTATTAACTAGTAAAGATGTCGAGCGGTGTCATGAATTAGCCGCCGAAACTGAATTAGCGAATACCCGCCGGAAGGAATTACAAAAGAATATGACGCTCAAAGTTCAGGCTAAATTAGCCGAACTGGATTTGTCTACTACTTCGGTTATCGTGCTGGTAGATAACAATTGGTCGCCGGGAGTATTGGGTTTGATTGCCGGACAAATCGCTCAGGAGCATGGCAAGCCAACAATTTTATTAAGTACTAATAGTGAGGAAGATGCAGGTAGAGATAAGGCTAAAATCGCCAGAGGCTCCGCTCGATCGACTCAAAATGTCGATCTCTATCAGTTAGTCAATTCTCAAGCACATTTACTCAATAGTTTCGGCGGACATCCCTTCGCCGCCGGGATGAGTATTAATGTCGAAAATATTCCAATCTTCACAGAAGCGATCGATCGGCAGTTACACGCCCAGATCGATAAATTACCACCGCTATCGATTCAGACAGATCTGATCGTGACAGTCGCCGATTTGTGGGTATCTAGCGGACGAGACTTATTTGAAGACCTCCTATTGCTAGAACCTTATGGAATGGGCAATCCCGCACCTAAGCTCTTAATTAAAAATTGTCATTTCAAGGACATCAAAAACAAGAATATTCAAGATTTTAAAGGTAAGACCGTTCAATATATTCGGACTAAATTCGAGCTAATTGATGCAAGTAGTGGCAAAGGATTTCCAGGAATTTGGTGGGGACATTACGAGCATGAGATTCCGCGCGTAAATTGTGATGCGGTCGTCGAACTAGATTACAATTCTTATGAAAAGCGGTTGGAAATTCGGCTGATTGAAGTCCGCCCTGCGGCAATAGTTGATAATATCCACGATCTATTCAGACAACCTAATTTAGCGAATCGGCAAGCGACATTGGAAGTGATTGATTTTCGTCATGCTCCAGTCGATCTCGATGTCGATGCAGCAGCGATTACCTGGATTAAAAAATGTCCGAGTAACTGGAGTGAGCTACAGGTATATTGTCAAAGAGCGATCCGATCGAGTGGTAAACTAGCATTAGATTATCAGTCAACTAATTTAGCCAGTAGTCGCGAGATCTTCGAGCAGTTAGTGGGGATTGCTAAATATCTAGCGAACACTCAAGAAGAGATCGATTTAGAGCGATTGGCGTTGCGATTAGATATTCGCGATCGATCGGTGAGACTGGGTTTAGATGCGCTGGTTGAAATTGGTTTTCAGGTATCCTTAAAGGAAAAAACTAATCTCTTAAAGATTGTATTGTCTCAGTCACAAGTCGATCGGGATGTAGATTTGTACTCATTATTTACAGTCCAAAAATTCTTTGCGGCGATCGAGGAGGAACAGTTCAATCGGAGCTATTTTCTTCAGGTGCCAACTTATGCAATTCAAGCAAGTTTGAGCGTCTAAATATGTATAGCAATCCTATTTGATTTACAAGAATTGAGATCTGGATGTTTTTAACCGCAGAGGCGCAGCGATGCGCGCTCGTCGGGGAACAGAGGCGTGCGCGCATCGCTTGTGGGTACCCTCAGATTTACGCTGCAACTCGCTCCGACTGAGCGAAGGTATAGATAACTACCGATAAATCACCACCAACCAGCACAGAGGTGCTAAATTTTTATATAGCTGAGTTAACATATTGCTGTTTTGGGAGCGTATATATAAAATGATCGTAATTTTCAACCTGGCGCTATTTGCCTTAGTACTACTGTCTTTCGTGATGATCGTCGGCGTGCCTGTTGCTTATGCAGCACCACAAAACTGGGATCGATCGAAACAGCTCCTGTTCGTCGGTTCCGGCGCGTGGGCATTGCTCGTCGTTGTCGTCGGCGTACTCAACTTCTTGGTAGTCTAAAATTGCCGAGCGTGCAGATTGGCTGCTAGGACGATTACATTGTCTCACTTGCAGCCGATCTCAACCTGCCGTTCCCGCTTTATAATATATGTATCTAGACTTTACAGGCAACTAATAATTAAATGGCAGTTTTTGAAGGCACTCTCGTCTGCGATAGTTCTTTACGGTTTGCGATCGTGGTCGGTCGTTTTAATGACCTTGTTACTAATAAGCTTCTAGATAGCTGTCAGGATTGTCTCAAACGCCACGGTATCGATATCGACCCCAATGGTAGTCAAGTAGACTATGCGTGGGTTCCCGGGTGCTTTGAGGTGCCGCTGGTGGCAAAGAGGATGGCGGAATCCGGTCGCTATGATGCGATTATCTGCTTGGGTGCGGTAATTCGGGGCGATACTCCTCACTTTGACTATGTGTCTTCAGAAGTCGCCAAAGGTGTGGCGGCGGTAGGATTTCAAAGCGGTACACCCGTTATTTTTGGAGTGCTGACTGTCGATACGATGACTCAAGCCTTGGAACGCGCGGGCATCAAGGGCAATCACGGCTGGGGTTACGCACTGAACGCGATCGAAATGGCAACATTAATGAAGACTTTACCCGATCGCCAGAGCTAAGCGCTAGCCAATGAGGATGATTTAACATCAAACCAAAATCTATCTTTTGGTGCAGGTCAACACGATGAGATCTTGCTATATTTTGAAGATATAAGCAACTTTCTAAAGTGAGGTGAACGATATGAAACCAATGATTTGGCATCCCGAACCAAAAGATAAAAAAGTTAACGAATATATCGATAAAACCAATCGCGCCCCTTACTTTGGAATTATTTTAGCTGCTTTAGGAGTATTTACTGTATTTACCGCTGCGGTACTTTTAGGCGCTTTTTAGATCGATCGAATCTAATGTGAACGATCGGCAATGATATGTTTGATGACCTAATATATCATTGCTGTATTTTTAGAAATTCGGATCGGTGATGACGGTGCCAATAGACCGATCGAGTACGTTCTAAGCGGAAAACGATAATTCTCGATCGCTTGAAGAAATAATCTTTTTAAAATAGCGATTCACCCAGGCATTAGAGAGTTCGAGTCATCCGTCCGACATATTTCCATGCCGAACTATAATCCTTTCTAATTAATTCCCAAAAATAATCATCATCGAAAGCTAGATATCTCAACTCCACTTTAGGTTTAACGGTGCGAGGGGCTGAACGGCGAGTTGGTTTGTGAGCTACACGCTTGCCACTATCCGAGGTGAGGCCACTCGGGAGTGCAGATAGTAGACTGAGTTGGGTAAATTGAACCACAATTTAAGTTGAGAATAGAGGGACGATATCGAGAGAATTGGCGCGGTGATGCCAATGAGAACTAAAGAAACCGTGCAATTTCCACGATAATTAAACCGCTGGCTCGAACCCAAAGATCCGCGCATAAAAAGCAAATTCATCAGTTAAGGCACGTTTGATATTTGCTGCTTGGCGGAAACCATGCTGCTCGTCGGTAAAGGTGACATACTCGACCGGAATCCCTTTCGCTTTGAGGGCATCCACCATCATTTCCGCCTGATTGGGCGGGACGACTTTATCTTCCAAACCTTGAAAGAAAATAATCGGACAGGATAATTGCTGGGTAAAATAAAGGGGCGATCGAGTACGATAAACATCTGGCTCGGTGGCATAAGGAGCGACTAAGCGATCGAGATATTGCGATTCAAACTTGTGGGTATCTTTAGCTAGGGAAATCAAATCGCTGACTCCATAATAGCTCGCACCCGCTTTGAAAGTATCCCCGAAAGTCAGTGCCGCTAGCGTCGTATAACCGCCCGCACTGCCCCCAGAGATTGCCAAGCGATTGGCGTCGGCTAAGCCCTGTTGGACCAGATACCGCGCAGCATTGGTACAATCATCGACATCGACAATCCCCCACTTCCCATCGAGCCGATGCTGATAGGCTTTACCGTAGCCAGTACTACCACCATAATTGACATCCACCACTGCAAAGCCTCGACTCGTCCAATATTGGGTTTTAAGGCTCAGTTGGTTGGAAGCCGCTGCCGTGGGGCCACCGTGACTTTTGACTAGCAGGGGCGGTTTTTCGCCGAGCAGGGGTTGGTAATCTTGATTGGTCGGTGGATAATAAAAAGCGTAGGCAGTTTGACCGTCGGTAGTGGGAAACTCGATCGAGCGGGGAATCGATAGATAGCCAGGATCGACTTTGACTTTGTTGGAACGTTTGAGCACTTCGCGAGATTCACTCAGCAAATCGATGGCAATAATCTCATTGGTTTGGGTGGCTGAAGCGCCGCAACAGACGACTAAATTGCCTATAGCGCAAATATTAGCAATGTCGGTATAGGGCACATGCAGCTTGGTAAAATGACCGCTGAGGGTATTAATTAAGCCCATCTGCCAGATCCCCTGCTGAGTGTAGGTGCAGACGATCCGATTGCCGACGAGGGCATATGTAGACATCCCAAAAATCCATTGGGGCAAACCAAATTCGGCTTCTAGTGGATATACCGCCGTAATATTACCATCATGCCAGCAATAGAGATTGCCCCAGCCCGTGCGATCGCTTATAAAAAACAAGGTATCATCGCTGCGCCATTGGGGTTGAAAAATGGTCTCATTTGCGCCGCCAGCGATGGGTACGGGTGCTGAGAGGTAGCCATTGCTGATGGTTGCCATCTGAAGATTGGTGCCATCCCAAGGGAGATTCGGATGATTCCAACTCAGCCAGACGAGTTTGGTGCCGTCGGGACTCAATCTGGGTGCGGCATAAAAATCACAGCCACCGACTAAAATCCGCACGTCATCGGGTTGCGTCAAACTAATGCTAACGATCGTATTTAACGGCTCGAATTCGGTAGAATCATGCTCCTCTTGAACGCAGATCAAGCGCTGATTTCGAGGATCGATCGTCAAATCGGCGTAACGTTTATTTTTATCGTGAGTAAGTTGGCGAATCTGCTCCGGCTGTGGCGATCGTAAGTCCTGAATATATAGGCAATTGTCGGTAATATTACTAAAATACACGCAACCATCGACGACGGTATAGGCAGCGCCACCATACTCATGAACGCGATTGCGGACATTGTATCCCGATGGCGTCACATCTTCGCTCTGTCCATCAGCGGTGCGCCTAACTATGACACTGCGACCCGCTTCTTGCGGACGCGATTCTAACCAATAAATATCCGTACCATCTAAAACGATCGAACTTAGACCGATACTATCAGCGACGATCGCATCTGCCGTAATCGGTGATTTCCAAGAACCAAAGGGAGCTAGTTGCATGAGTTTCGATCGATGTAGAGGATGGTAGCAATCTTCAATACAATTGAGCTGGCACGCTGGCACCACTCGGCATGACAATACCGACAAACTCGCATACTAAGGATTCTACCCGATCGTGTCGGAGCCTTATACCCTCGATATTGGCAATTTAAGGAATTTTTTAATGGATAGGGAATAGTGAATAGGGGATAGGGGATAGGGAATAGGGTTAAAAGGTAAAAGGTAAAAGGTAAAAGGTAAAAGGTAAGAGGTATTGCAATACGGTTCGGTTAGTAATGGAGTAAGAGGACAAATAGTCGTAGGTTGGGTAGAGCGATAGCGAAACCCAACATCCACCCCAACGCCTTTGAAATGTTGGGTTTCATTCTTCTGCTTGGTGCAACGCACGCTGAGGAAACCTCAGCGCGATTGCATCCGCAACC
>NZ_JANLWO010000787.1:0-3172 GCF_031364565.1 Chamaesiphon sp. OTE_20_metabat_361 | reverse complement strand
TCTTGAGGATGGTGCTGGCAAGTCGCGTAAATCGATCGAATGTCTCTTCCACAGAGCTATCTAACAGCCCTGTCGCCTCTAATTCTGCCAATCGATCGGGTTGAAGTACCTTGGCTAACGTCTTTTGGTTGTCATTTTCCATCGACGCTACTTCCTATTGTTTGTATGTATTTTTAAGTCACACATAAAAATCGTTCCCGAACAACTACCAGACTATTCAATAGTAAATTATGAATACTAAATTACACAATGTTTTCTGGCGATCGAGTCTCCCAAATCTACAAACCGACTCATAACAAAAGACCCTACCTCGAATTCGCTACTACTTACTTCTATCTACCAACTCCTTCGATCGAACTACAGATCGTACTCAAATGCTGACAATTCCCGACCACTGAATCTTTTTGAGCTTTTCCCGCCGATAAGAAAAGAAATGTTCTGGTTCTTGGAAAGTGCAGTGTGGTGCGATCGAAATCTGTGCTGGATCTACTCCCAAACCTTCAAGTTGCAACTGATTTACCCGCCGCACATCTAGCCGCACTCTCCCCGCTTGCTCGTCTGGTAATAGGGGTGAATTGGGCATTGCGAGCAAACTAGCAATATCGGCATCTGGAGCACCTGAGAGCGATGTAAGCGCGTTTGCGGAGCCTTGACCCTGGCAAATCGAGGCGCATACTTCCAATCCCGTCTGTGTAGTGACTTGGTAAACTTTACCGTCGATCGCGGGGCCGATCGCCACAATAATATCTGCTAAACTGCCACCCTGAGCTAATAACCGCTCTACTGCCACTTTCACGATTCCGAGCGAGGTACCCCGCCAGCCAGCATGTACCGCTGCCACATTACCTGTATGCCGATTGGCGATCGAGATCGGATTGCAATCGGCACTAGCTACCCAGACAGCTTGCGCGGCTCGATCTGTCAACACTCCATCGCCGAGCGCATTACCTGTCTCGACTTCTACTTCAGTCGCATGAGCAATTTCGGAGGGATTCAATACGATCTTGCCGTGGATCTGCTTGAGACGGTGAGTACTGGCATTAGCAGCTAAAATCGGGGTGAGATCTTGGGGTTCTCGCGGCGAAGACTGGCGAGTAAAGAAGCCATGTTGCCAGTCAGCGAGTAGATCGCAAGTTAAATACGGTAGTCCCGATCGAGTTTGCCACTGCCACATAAATTAAATTGAAGTTTGGGGTTTAGGTGTTAGGGTTTGGGTAAGTTAACCTCAAATGGAGATTAACGATCGATTTCTGGCTGTCAATAATATGTCTAATAGCTTATCATCCCTGCAAGCGATCGAGATTATCTTCCTCACCGTGACGACAATTTATCATCAATGGGCTAGTTATCGCGAACGCAAATCTCTATTACCACCAGGAAAGTTAGTTACTACTCCCGATGGTAATGTGCGCCACTTAGATATTCGAGGGAATGGTGAACTTACAGTTATTATCGATGCTAGTTTGGGTGGAGTTGAGGGCTATTTATTAATCGATGAACTTGCGAAATTAACTCGGGTCTGTATCTACGATCGTGCTGGATATGGCTGGAGTCAGGGTTCCTCTTCACCCCGCACCAGTCAACAAATTGTCAATGAGTTACACGAGTTATTAACCATTGCCAAAGTTCCACCACCGTATATTTTGGTGGGCGATTCTTTTGGGAGTTATAATCTACGCTTGTATGCCGATCGATTCCCCGATGAGGTGAGGGGTTTAGTTTTGACTGATGGCTTACACGAGCATTCGATGCTTTCTCTACCTTGGAATGTAGGATTGCTCAAGCTATTTTTTACGCTGAGTTTTGGGTTTGTCGCGATCGGTGCGTTACTAGGTATGGTTAGAATACTAGGAGAATTGGGTGTATTTGAGTTAATCAAACCCGAACTCAATAAGTTTCCCAAGCTCGATCGGCAATACGTCAAAAAGTCTTTTTATTCTGCTCGGCATTGGCTGACGATGGGACGAGAAATGTGGGGGTTGGATACTAGTGGTAGGCAATTAAAAGCTGCTAATTTAGGAGATTTACCGATAGTTAGCATCAAATCGCACACTTTCTTGCGACCATTATTAGGGATTAAATTCTTATCATTGGCTACTGCCGATCGAGTTCGCGATCGCATTCATCTCGATTTACTCAAGTTATCTAGCAATACTCGCCAAGTATCTGCCGATCGTAGCAGTCATTTTGTCTGGATCGACGAACCAGAAATTATTGTTAATGCTATTGCTAGTTTGTGTGCTGAGCTAGAATGTCAGTCTTAAATCTATGCTCATTGTGTTAGGGTGGCTAAAATTACTAGCCCCCATTCCCAAACCTGGCAACGGGGGTTAGAAAATAGTGAAGATCGATTACTTGGTAAAACTGCTGACAGCCCACAACATGACAAGCACCAATACGCCAGCAAAAACCTCACCATGAATGCCAATGAGTTGTTCGGTCGGCATATGTAAATAATTTACCATTACAGCGGCAATCGCCGTACCGACAATCGCCGCTGTCAAACTACCTAATACCGCCCGTTTAAATCGACGTTGTTTTTGATTGACAAAATACAAACAAAACCCGATGCCAAAAGCAATTATTGTCGGTAATGCCGAACTAGCGATCGTCGGTACTAAGATCGCCGCCAATAATGCTGCATAAACTCCAGAAGTTGTGAGGATCTGAGATCTGTCAGGACGCTCGAATGTGTCCCTCACCCAACTAGGCGAATTAGGCCCCGATAGGGAAGTAAACTTAGGGACGACGTTGGGTAACTTTTCTGGAAATCTAATCCCGTCAGGAACTTTAATTTTGCCTTGCTGACGAAGCTTGAGTCTTTCCATCAAAATCGCATCATAAGCTGCCTCTACATTATCTTGTAGCTGTCGATCGCTACCTACTTGGGCGATAACACGTTGTTTAGCGGCTTGAATCTCTTCAAAGGTGGCATCTTGTGCTACCCCTAGCTGCTCATAAGGATTCTGCTGACTCATTCACAACCTCCGATCGATGGTCTCCACCTACACTACTTCTTACTCTAGACTGCTTTGGAAGTCTCTGCCACATTTACTTGCAAATGTTTAGGAACTTAGAGGATAGTAGGTATTGGATAGTCAATGGCGATCGGAGCAACGAAAGTTAACACTCAATCTGTTCGCTATTTTTTAACAGAGAAAGTAAAATTCTC
>NZ_JANLWO010000753.1:0-2652 GCF_031364565.1 Chamaesiphon sp. OTE_20_metabat_361 | reverse complement strand
CGGTATTACAGGCGAATGCACCGGATACGGTTTCGGCTTTTTTACAACGCTTGGGGCGCACTGGTAGGCGCGGTGGGGGTGCGAATACGACGTTTTTAATCGATAATTCGGCGGCATTATTACAAGCGATCGCAGTAATCGAATTAGCACGGCGAAATTGGGTAGAATCGATCGTCGTTTCCGATCGCAATTGGGCTGTATTAGTCCAACAATTACTCGCCCTAACGATGCAATTTAGTTCGATCTCGCCTGGTGACGCGTGGGCACAGTTATCGACGATTCCCGATTTTAAAGGGATTAAACGGGCGGAGTTCGATTACTTAATCAAGCATATGCTCAAAAATAATTATCTCTATCTGACTGGAGGGTTACTCGCGATCGGATCGGAAACCGAAAAAGCTTTCGGGCGCAAGAATTTCATGGCTCTCTATGCCGTATTTAGTTCGCCCCAACAGTATGAAGTTTATACCGAAAAGGAACAACCGATCGGATCTTTAGAACAGAAATTCATCGATACACTGACTCCCGAAATTAGTTGTTTCTTATTAGGCGGTAGAGCCTGGATCGCGCAATCGATCGATCGAGATAATCGATCTCTCATCGTCGCCCCCGCACCGCAGGGTAAGAAACCAACTTGGGGCAGATTTATCCCGCAATTTTTGGGTTGGGATGTGTGTCAGGAAATTGCCGCTTTATTAAAATCGAAACAGGATTTAGTTTATCTCGATTCGATCGCCAAATCGGTATTAAATAACGCTCGCGAAGAACGCCGTCAGGAGGTAATCGAAGGGACGGTTTGGGAGGAAGAGAAGGTGCAATGGTGGACGTATGCAGGTGGGAGAGTCAATCGCACGCTCAAATATGGGTTGGAATGTCTGTGGGGTTGGGAAGTCAGAGCCGATAATTTTCAAGTAACAATTTCTGGGGAGCATTTAACACCAGCCATGTTCGAGAGTGCGATCGCGGAAGTGACTAAGCCGGAGTTTTGGCAAGCTAAGAATACTCAGCAATATTTGTTAGCAAATTTACCTAATTATCGGTTTAGTAAGTTTCAGCAAGTTTTACCCGATCGATACGCTTTGGAGATGGTGCAGGGTTATTTATTGGATATCGATGGAATTGGTAAATTGAGCAAAATTCGATCGACATAAGTTATGATGTAGATACAAGGTTTATACGTGCCCATAGTGGGTATGTTTGAGTAATGGTTGGAAATGTCGCAAAATGGGGTAATAGCCTCGCTGTCAGGATTCCCCAACATCTAGCGAAAGAGATTGGATTAAGCGATGGGGTGGAAGTTGAGATTGTCGCGATCGATGGTAATCTGACAATTAAACCTAGAAGACAAAAACAGTATTCATTAGAGGAATTAATTGCCGGAATTACACCAGAAAATCGTCATGCAGAGATCGATACTGGGACATCTGTAGGGGAAGAAATTTGGTAATGACAAATAGCTACATTCCAAATCGCGGCGATATTGTCTATCTAGACTTTAACCCAACGAAGGGACACGAACAACGTGGCTATCGACCTGCTTTAATCATTTCGCCAGCGGCTTATAGCGAGAAGAGTTCGTTAGCATTATTCTGTCCGATCACCAGTCAGCATAAAGGTTATCCATTTGAAGTCTTGCTACCTGAAGACTTGCAAACCCACGGGGTGATTTTAGTAGACCAAATTCGATCTCTGGATTGGCGAGTGCGGCAAATAAAGTTTGTAGAAACTGTTTCACCAGAAGTAATTGCTGAAGTTCAGGCAAAGATCGCACCATTAATCTATTAATCGATCGATAGATACGCTTTGGAGATGGTGCAGGGTTATTTATTGGATATTGATGGGATTGGTAAATTGAAGCTCGATTAATGATAATCTCACAATAAAATCTACACAGCAAAAACAATACTCATACCCTGATGGCTCCTCAAGGAAATTACGAAGCTTTAATCCGCGAATTACTTACTGGTATTAAAGCTGGCTGGGACTACAAACGTATGCAAGTTTGGTTGTCAAGTAAAGCTCTTCAAGAGCAGGAGTTGGCACATTGGTTGCGGGAAAATGGATCGGCATTGTGCCGGGAAACCAAGATTCGGAATCAGTTAACTAGTTTGGCAATTTTGGGGTTGTGCGAATTGGCACAGGCAGCATCTGAAATACTTCAACAGCATAAGCCAATACCAACGGGTTCGCGAAAATTGTTCGAGCGAGGGAACTATTTACTTGGACTAGGTAAAGAGGAAGAAGCAATCATTCATTACCAGCGAGCAATTGAACTTCATCCTAATTTCGAGCAAGCTTGGTCAAATAAAGGGGCAGCTATGTCTAAATTAAGAAGATATGAGGAAGCAATTTTTTGTTTTGAGCGCGCAATCGAGCTTCAACCTGAGTTTTATCTGGCTTGGTCTAATAGAAGTGCCACACTGTCAGATATGGGGCTATATGAGGAAGCAATCGCTAGTTGCAATCGCGCGATTGAAATTAGACCGGATTGCCATCTAGCTTGGAATAATCGAGGTATTGCACTAGTTAGACTTGGAAAATATATAGAGGCAATCGGTTGTTGCAATCGGGCGATTGAGATTAAGTCAGATTACCATGAAGCTTGGTTTACTAGAGGTATTAGTTTGGTAGAGCTAGGACAATATGAGGAAG
>NZ_JANLWO010000743.1:0-5889 GCF_031364565.1 Chamaesiphon sp. OTE_20_metabat_361 | reverse complement strand
ATTCATCAGCGAAAAGAACCGTCCCCAGCTCCAATCCATCTCCAGATAACCAACTGCATAAATCTGAGATACCAGACTAATCGTCGTTACCACCGCCGTAGCAGTCAGTGTAATCGTCGAAATCTCGATCGGAAAATTGATATCTAAGGTGCTGCTGTGCAGCCAGCTATAGCTAATCTGGTGCGGCGCTAGCTCCCAACCTGTGGCTACGGCTAACAGGGCATGAATCATCGCTACCCCCGCCATCATGATATTCACATAACCAGCAGGTCTGGTGCCGAGTTGCCCCGACCAGCCGAGCGACCAAGGGAGTGCCAAAATTGCCCCAATTAGTGGGTAGCAGGGGATCAACCAGATATTCTGAAGAATTATCGAGTCCATAGATTTAAATCTATCGTTTATTATAAGAGATTAGTTATTGCTCTATGTAAAAGATTAATCGAAAATTCATCGAAAAGATAGGTAAATCATAGAGTTTTATCAAATGTTCACTCTAACTTTTGCTTATCTTATCTATGATATATAGGCGATTGTCTATTATTAGTTTAGGGCTAAATCTATCTTTTATTTCTCTGTATATACCAGATTGTCTATCTAGCTCATTTCTAGCATCCGTTGCATCGGACGCAACGCTGCCAAGCGGACATCTTCAGACATCGTAATTTCTGGCGATCGATTCTTCATTGCCAGATACAATTTTTCTAATGTATTCAAGCGCATATGCGGGCACTCATTACACGCACAATTATTAATCGGTGGCGCAGGGATAAACTCTTTGTGAGGTTGAGCTTTTTGCATTTGGTGAATTATCCCCGGTTCAGTGGCGATAATAAACCGTGTACTGGAACTTTGCGCCGTATATTTTAATAACGCACTCGTCGAACCGATAAAATTAGCGTGTTGCAATACCGACTCTTCACATTCTGGGTGAGCGATAATTTCGGCATTGGGATAATTTATCTTAAGTTGTACCAACTTCTTCTCCGAAAAAGTTTCATGTACGATACAACTGCCTTGCCATAATACCAGTTCCCGATCGGCTTGCTGCATCACATATCGCCCCAGATTGCGATCGGGTGCGAAAATAATTCCCTGCTCTGCTGGAATCTGCTTGACAATTTTGACAGCATTAGAACTCGTGCAAATAATATCACTCAAAGCTTTGATTTCTGCCGTACAGTTAATGTAGGAAATCACAATATGGTCGGGATATTTTGCCTTAAATGCCGCAAATTCATCGGGCGGACAACTATCTGCCAGCGAACATCCCGCCGCTAAATCTGGTAATAATACCAGCTTATTTGGATTTAAAATCTTGGCAGTTTCCGCCATAAAATGTACGCCAGCAAACACGATAACATCAGCATCGGTACTAGCAGCTCGGCGCGATAATTCTAGCGAGTCGCCAATAAAGTCCGCCACGTCCTGAATTTCTGAATCCTGGTAATAGTGCGCCAGAATTACCGCATTGAGAGATTTTTTTAATTCTTGGATTGCCGCTACAACATCCACAGGGATGGAATCTGGATTGGCAGTTGGACGTGCAGTGACAAACATTTTGGGGTTGATTGATGGATATTTTGGTCGCTCTATCTCAATTATAGTAGATTTTACCAAAATGCCAAGTGTTTCATTACCTAGTTGCGAACTTAAGCTGTAATGAGCTTCCTCATCACTCGATATCATAACTTCTCTAGCTCGATCGCTCCATTTTCGGTAAACTCTACTAGCAAGCGGCATTGACTTAATAAACCCGTACCCAATAGAGGCTTACCTCCCATTGCCAACACTGGTACTATTACTTCTTCACCATGCCAGTCGATTGTCGCAAGATGTGTGGGAGTTAAAGATTGAGAGCCATCAGCTAGAATAGTTGCCGTTGTGGAAAATAATGGTAAGTTCATTGCTCCAACTGCCCCAACTGGCAATGTCAAATAGCCATTAAATCCAGTATCGACAACGAATTCTACATCAAAAATCATTTCCTGAGATAGCAAAAACCTTACAGGTAACACAATTTTTTTGTCAATAAACTTACCTCTAATCATCAGTTTAATTTTCCGTCAAAACCACCGAAGCCCACAGCAGCACTGTAGCCAATTCTCAAAGTAAAAAGTCTGGCAGTAGGTCTTTTAGCTTTTAGCATCATCATTCCTTCTACTCCTGTGAGATCGATGAAATACTCACCAGTTTCTACGTCGATTGTCAGCATCTTTCCGATATTATCAGTGGTTTCTACTTGTTGCTGAATTTCATTGGCATATATTTCTCCAGCCTTAGCTGCGACCTCTTCTACAGACCAAAAAATTGCATCTACCATAAAATTTCCTGCTTTATTCAATCCTCAAACAATTCTACTATTTTCGATCTATATACTAAGTCAATATACTAGGTAGGTAGTGCAATTTGTTGTCAGATAGACTATGCCTGAAACCTAGTTGGTGGGCAGTGCCCACCCGACAAGACATCTTATATTCTACAGATGTTTTAGATAAAGCTCAAAGCTTTGCCTTTGATGTCCGATCGAATCTCGCCTTTTTCATACACCACATTCCCATTGACAATCGTGTAAACTGGATAGCCAGTGAGATTCCAACCTTCAAAGGGACTCCAGCCGCATTTTGTTTGGAGATCTTTGCGCTCGACGGGGTGATAATTTTCGAGATCTACCAATACTAAATCCGCGTCATAACCGATCGCGATCGCGCCTTTATTAGGGATATGATAAGCTTTAGCGACTGCTGTAGACATCCAGTTCGAGACTTGCTCGATCGTACATTTGCCAGCAACTGCTTGGGTGAGCATCACTGGGAGTGCCGTCTCGACTCCAGGCATTCCCGATGGGGTATTGGGGTACCCTTTGGCTTTTTCTTCGAGCGTATGCGGTGCGTGATCGGTGGCGATAAAATCGATCGTCCCATCTAATAATCCCGCCCACAGAACATCATTATCGTGATGGCTCCGTAGGGGTGGATTCATCTGGGCGAGGGTACCGATGGCGGCATAGGCATCGGTATTGAGCATCAGGTGTTGGGGGGTGACTTCGGCTGTTACCCAGGCGGGTTTGTGCTGGCGGAGATATTCTACTTCGATGGCGGTAGAGAGGTGGAGGATGTGCAAGCGGCGCTGATATTTCTCGGATAATTGTAGTGCGAGTTTGGTAGCATTTAGGGCGGCAATATCGTCTTGAATCTGCGAATGGACGGCAGGATCGGTACTTCCGGCAAACTCTTGTTTGCGCTGGTTGATGCGGGCTTGATCTTCAGCGTGGACGGCTATTAAGCGATCTCCCTGGGCAAAAATCGGTTCTAAGGCAGCAGCAGTATCGACGAGCAGATTGCCATGTGCCGAACCCATGAACACCTTGATGCCGCAGGTAGGGGTGGCTGTGCGAATGTCTGGGAGGTTGGCAGGAGTTGCCCCGATAAAGAAACCGTAATTGACGATGCTCTTGCGGGCGGCGCGATCGAGTTTATCATCGAGTGCGGCTTGAGTGATGGTCAGCGGTTTGGTATTGGGCATCTCCAGAAAGGATGTCACCCCACCCTTGGCGCAGGCATAACTGGCAGTCGTCAGATCTTCTTTGTGCTCCAGTCCTGGCTCCCGAAAGTGGACTTGTGGATCGATGATACCGGGCAACAAAACTAAGCCAGTTGCGTCAATTTCTTGAGCTGCATCGGTAGCCGAAATACTTGCGGCAATCTCGACAATCCGCTCGTTGCGTACCAAAACATCACCAGCTAACCATGTGCCATCGGCCAACAGGATCTGAGCCTGACGGATTAGCAAAGAATTTACGTTCATACTCGATCGGCAAAAATAAAGGGCATAATGGTCTATGGATAAAACAAGTATATTAAAGATCGAGGCGGCAATTTTCGTTTGATGCTGATATGTTACCGGACGACATTAGCCAGCATTGATGCTTTGGTAATGTCTTCATCAACTGTCTAGATCGGATTTTACAGGACGATCGCCAAGGTTTTTCGCAAATCGATCGAGTCGCCCGATCTCGGTCGATATCGTCATCACAACTGGATGAGAATATCTCTCGACTTACATCTACTCACTCATTGACTTCCCCTTGAAGCGTTTTTATGGATTACGAACGGCCCCAACCAGAAGACTCTACTACTGAAGCTGAAACTGCCTCCGAACATCAACCTAAATACGCGGCGGATGGTGTCAACTCGATCCCCTCAACCAAAAAAGATGCAAATCCTTGGGTAGAAACCCTCACGACAATCGGCATGAGTATCTTCCTGGCATTGGGGATTCGGACTTTTGTGGCTGAGGCGCGCTACATTCCCTCTGGCTCGATGTTACCCACATTGCAGATCGACGATCGCTTAATTATCGATAAGATTTCTTACCGATTTGCCGATCCCGTCCGAGGTGATATTGTCGTATTCGATCCTACCGCTCAATTAGCCAAAGAAAAATATAAGGACGCCTTTATCAAGCGGGTGATCGGTTTACCTGGCGATCGGGTGACGGTCAAAGGTGGTAAGGTCTACATCAACGATAAACTTCTCACCGAACGCTATCTAGACGAACCACCAGCGACAGATTGGAGCACCACAGACCGCTATACCACCGATAATGAAGGTCAACATCGCCGCCTGCCTTGGCCTGCTGACGGTCGAGTCCCCAAGGGTCAATATCTAGTGCTCGGCGACAACCGCAATAATAGTTATGATAGTCACTACTGGGGCTTTGTCCCCAAGGACAAAATCATTGGTAAGGCGTCTGTCCGGTTTTGGCCGATTAACCGGGCGGGTGGGATCGATCCTCAACCTGATTATCGCTAGCTCGATTAATGTAATTACTCCCTTCCCAGTGACAAATTAGACATCTAGGATAGTGGATAGTGGATAGTGGATTGCAAATGTCTATTTCTTGGGTGGGAAGGGAGTAGGTCTACATCGGGAAGTTAGTGTCAAATACATGAATGAAGAACACGATCGATCTCCATCCGAGCCAACTGTCGCCACCAAAGCGGAGAATCCTTGGCGGGAGACACTTCAAACCATTGGTTTTAGTGTCATCTTAGCATTGGGAATTCGGACTTTTGTCGCCGACTCGCGCTTTATTCCGTCTGGCTCGATGCTCCCCACGCTGCAAATTGACGATCGATTGATTATCGATAAAATTAGTTATCGCTTTACCACTCCTCGCCGGGGCGATATCGTCGTCTTCAATCCGACTGCCGAATTGGAAAAAGAATTGCAAGCCAATGGCGAACCAAAATACAAAGAAGCGTTTATCAAACGCATCATCGGTCTACCCGGCGATCGCATCGATGTCCAAGGCGGTAAAGTGTATATCAATCGTCAACTACTGCCCGAAAATTATCTCGGCGAACCACCAAAATACAACTGGAGCAGTACGCAACTGACGCCCGATGGGATCGTCCCTAAAGATAATTATTTGGTATTGGGTGACAATCGTAATAATAGCTACGACGGTCACTACTGGGGCTTTTTGCCCAAAGAGCAAATTATTGGCAAAGCCATCGTCCGGTTTTGGCCGATTAACCGCGTCGGCGGTATCCCACCACAACCTGAGTACACTAAGTAAATTACTCACACCTTGCACCAGTAAATAGGTCGGCACAATTACTTTAACTACTAGAATCATCTGAAACCCTGCTTGTCAACACTGCCCACCCTATAAGGTATCTTATCTATTCACTATCCACTATTCACTAAAATACAAGTAATTTTATTTTGATGCAAAATGTGAAATTACTCACACCCGTTCGTCAAATCTCGTTCTAAAACTGCCGTATTTAATCCAATACTGCTTGACCTGATGGTGGGGTGTATGTAGACTAGCAGTTGCTTGATACAAGACAACTTGACAACGATCGCCGATCCAAATTTTGCC
>NZ_JANLWO010000741.1:0-2357 GCF_031364565.1 Chamaesiphon sp. OTE_20_metabat_361 | reverse complement strand
TTCCCGAACTCGGAGGTGAAACGCTCGCACGGCGACGATAGTTGGGGGGTTGCCCCCTGTCAAAATAGCTCGCTGCCAAGCTTAATCTTAAAAACAAACAAGCTCTTAACTTTACGGTTAAGAGCTTGTTTGTTTTTGTTTTTGTTTTTGTTTTTTGTTCCTCGATTTAATCATCATTGAGATTGATCTTAGTGGCATGAAGTAGCCCACTAAGGTAAAATCGATCCAATCATCACTGAATATTCCCGTACTAAATATGAGTTATAGAATCGACAGTCGTGCCTATGCTCAGACTTATGGGCCGACCACAGGGGATCGAGTCCGACTTGCCGATACAGAACTGCTCATCGAAATAGAGCGCGACTTCACTACTTATGGTGATGAGGTTAAATTTGGTGGTGGTAAAGTAATTCGGGATGGGATGGGACAATCGCCGATTTCTAATGCCGATGGTGCGGTAGATCTTGTAATTACTAATGCAGTGGTTCTGGACTGGTGGGGGATTGTGAAGGCGGATGTCGGAATTAAGGATGGGAAAATTTACAAGGTAGGGAAGGCGGGGAATCCTTGTATTCAGGATGATGTTGATATTATTATCGGCCCAGGTACCGAAATTATCGCTGGGGAGGGGTCTATTTTGACGGCGGGGGGCATCGATACTCATATCCATTTTATCTGTCCTCAACAGATTGAAGTGGCGATCGCATCTGGAATTACCACGATGATTGGTGGTGGAACGGGGCCAGCAGCCGGGACTCATGCGACGACTTGTACGCCTGGTGTCTGGAATATGCACCGGATGTTACAGGCAGCGGATGCGTTCCCGATGAATATTGGTTTGTTGGGGAAGGGGAATAGCTCTCAACCGCAGGGTTTGGTCGAGCAGGTCGAAGCAGGTGCGATCGGGTTAAAATTGCATGAAGATTGGGGGACTACGCCAGCGACGATCGATACTTGTTTGAATGTGGCAGACGAGTATGATGTTCAGGTGGCAATTCACACCGATACGCTCAATGAAGCGGGATTTGTGGAAACGACGATTGCGGCTTTTAAAGGGCGGACGATCCATACTTATCATACTGAAGGGGCTGGTGGTGGGCACGCACCAGATATCATTCGAGTTTGTGGGGAGGCAAATGTATTGCCTTCTTCGACTAATCCTACTCGTCCTTATACTATGAATACTCTGGACGAACATTTGGATATGTTAATGGTGTGTCACCATCTCAGTCCGAGTATTCCTGAAGATGTTGCTTTTGCTGAGTCTAGAATTAGAAGAGAAACGATCGCGGCTGAAGATATTCTCCACGATTTAGGTGCATTTAGTATGATTTCTTCTGATTCTCAAGCGATGGGGAGAATTGGGGAAACAATTATTCGGACTTGGCAAACCGCTCACAAAATGAAAGTGCAACGCGGTGGGTTGGCACAAGATAGTCAACCAGCCGATAATTTACGTGCCAAACGTTATATTGCTAAATATACAATCAATCCCGCAATTACGCATGGGATTAGTAATTATGTGGGTTCGATCGAGTCTGGTAAAATTGCCGATTTGTGCTTATGGAAACCTGCTTTTTTTGGTGTTAAACCAGAAACAGTAATTAAAGGTGGACTAATTGCCTGGGCGCAGATGGGCGATGCCAATGCAAGTATTCCTACGCCGCAGCCAGTACATATGCGACCGATGTTTGGCAGTTATGGTGGTGCGAGAACTAATACGGCTTTTACCTTTATGTCTCAGCTCGCGATCGAGCGTGATTTACCGCAGCAATTACAGTTACAAAAACAGGTGCTAGCTGTATCGGGGACGCGTCAGATTAGCAAGCGGGATATGAAGTTAAATGATGCGTTGCCTCAGATCGATGTTAATCCTGAGACTTATGAGGTGAGAGCTGATGGTGAATTGCTTACTTGTGAGCCTGCAACTGTTTTGCCGATGGCACAGCGTTATTTCTTGTTTTAGACATATTTTTATGTAGATCGATATCTTGCTGCCCAGTTATCATAACGAATCATGCGTGTCAAAGAATTAAAACTCCATAATTTTCGCGGGATTAAAGATCTGCCTTTAGTGTTTAATCCAGATCGTAATGGGGAGCATCCCACTTTTTATTTTCCCCAAGGACATAAACCTTATGTACTATTATGAGGGTTAAGGAATTTGTCAAAAATAGCAGCAGAATGACTCCGATCTTGAGATAATAATGTGAAACTACTCACACCCGTTCGTCAAATCTCGTTCTAAAACTGCCGTATTTAATCCAATACTGCTTGACCTGATGGTGGGGTGTATGTAGACTAGCAGTTGCTTGATACAAGACAACTTGACAACGATCGCCGATCCAAATTTTGCC
>NZ_JANLWO010000704.1:0-2426 GCF_031364565.1 Chamaesiphon sp. OTE_20_metabat_361 | reverse complement strand
ATCGATTAACAACCAAAGTCAGGAACCAGCCTTAAAGGTTGGTTCCTGACTTTTTGTTTAGCCGGGGAGATCTCACCCCCTCACCCCAATCTAGTTGGGCTAAAATATTTGATGAGGTTCAAAATTTCTTTGAGACGTGGAAACTAATACGATTATTAAGTGTGATGAAGTTTGCACTAACGGCTGCGTACGTCCCGATCGCTGTCAAAACCAAGCTCATCTAGAATCGGCTGCCAAATTTATCAACGAAACTTCTTTAGATAAAATGCACGAGATCGCCGAAGCAGCTCGGCTCAAAAAGCTCTCAACTCCGCCAGTGTGGGTGATTCCCGACTGGCAAGACTAAGGGGTAGGCTTTAGGCTTTAGGGCAGCGGAAATAAAATATAAATCAGCCCAAATCCCCACCGATCGATTTATCTAAAACCTTTATCTAGCTGTAACATGAACTTAGTATCACTCCAGAATCAACTGGACAACCTCTCCTTTGGGATCTTACTAGCAACCATGCTCGTTTATTGGGTCGGTGCCGCTTTCCCCACCCTGCCATTTTTACCAAATCTGGGTACTACAGGGATGGCGATCGCCAATCTGTGTATGGCAACCCTTCTGGGTGCTAGATGGATCGAAGCTGGCTACTTCCCATTGAGTAATTTATATGAGTCGCTTTTCTTTCTAGCTTGGGGGATTACGGCGGTTCACCTCTTTGCCGAATCCATCAGTCGCAGCGCGCTAGTGGGCGTTGTCACGGCACCTGTAGCGATGCTGATTACCGCCTTTTCCGCTTTGAAACTCCCCGATGAGATGCAAGCTTCGGCACCACTCGTCCCCGCCTTAAAATCAAACTGGTTGATGATGCACGTCAGTGTAATGATGATCTCTTATGCTACTTTGATGGTGGGATCTGTATTGGCAATCGCCTTTTTGTTTGTCACGCGCGGACAGGACATCGAGTTGCGGGGTAGCTCTTTTGGTGGGAGTGGTTATCGCCTAACCAGTAGCCTTGCTACTCAAAAAGTTGCCGAAGCTGCCATACCGATGGCAATTAATACCGCCGACATGGGTAACATAGCAGTAATGACATTACCGACAACGGCAACTGCTACACTCACACCGCAACGTTTGAGTCTCGCCGATACCTTGGATAATATCAGCTATCGCGTCATCGGTTTGGGCTTCCCCTTGCTGACGATCGGGATTATTGCAGGTGGGGTCTGGGCAAACGAAGCGTGGGGTTCATATTGGAGCTGGGATCCGAAAGAAACTTGGGCATTGATTACTTGGTTGGTCTTTGCGGCATATCTGCACTCGCGAATTACCAAAGGCTGGCAAGGACGCAAACCCGCTATTTTGGCAACCCTTGGCTTCGTCGTCGTTTGGATTTGTTATCTAGGTGTCAACTTACTGGGTAAAGGATTACACAGTTATGGTTGGTTTCTGTAATATGATATTAGCGATCGAATACCTCGATCGCTAACCAGTTAAAAATATCAACATTCGCGCGAATTTAGTGGAGATTATTATGCACGATCGCTTTGAGTCGCTCGAAAGTGGCGAAGTTATCTCAGTTCAACACGATACATTAGTGCTTAGCGGTCATCGCACCTTTCGAGTCGGCGAACTCAACGAAGCGATCGAAAGTCATCTCAAAAAAGCGATCGAGAATTGGAACGAAGAAAACAATGCCTGGTTCACCGATCGCGGACTCGACTGTGAAGCCCTGAGATTTGGCTCTAAGGGCTGGCAAAAGGGGCGGATTAGGTTGTGTTTAGAATTCTGTCCCGACGAGCCAGATGCCCTCAGTGAGCCAGTAGCGGTGAATGCGACGGCGACCTCGCTCGGCGCAACGATCGCCCCATCAGCAGTCCCGGCCCCACCCACGCCTACCGCTAGTCATGACGATCGCCACGATCGTCCAACAGCAGTCATCGCCCCAACGGCAACTGCCCAAACCGACGATCGTGGCAATTTTGCGGCAACAACTACCCCCGCCCCCAGCGAAACTCTGGCGGAAACCGAAGGCAGTTCGCTCCCCCTCGCTGGGATGACCGCAATGGGAGCAGCGGCAGTTGTAGCGACGATCGCGACCCCGATAGTAGCTACAGCGACACCCGCGCCACATTTTACGGATACCACTCTAGAGTCAGAAGAACATTTGCCGATCGATGCTGGAGCCGTCAATAGCAATCTCGATGAGATTGCCTATGTATTTGGGGGTGCTGACGATCGCGGTATTGCTGCGCCAAATGGCATGATGGAGCTAGATCTGACCGATCTCGGGCTAGATTTTTCCGAACACGATCTAGATTTATTGAGTTTCGAGTCGCCGGGGATTCCAGATGGTGCGGATGAGTTTATCAATCTTCAAGATATTGGCAGATCGGAAAATTCAGGGATGTAAATTGATGAAGTTTGGAATGAATTAAAT
>NZ_JANLWO010000622.1:0-3983 GCF_031364565.1 Chamaesiphon sp. OTE_20_metabat_361 | reverse complement strand
GCCAATCTAATTGCTGGCTGGTGCTGGCAAACGATCGGTTCTGGATTTACATTTACCGTTGGTGCCTTTTTTGCTTGTTTGGCTACTCTTATTCTGTTGATTGGCAGCGGGGAGGAATAGTGTTTTAGTGGATAGTGTTTTAGTGGATAGTGTTTTAGTGGATAGTGAATAGTGGATAGTGGATAGTGGATAGCTACCCAATTATCAATTATCAATTATCAATTAATTTAACTTAGCGTCGATCGGTTGCTGGTGCGAGCGGCTCTAAGATCTGATTTAAGACCCGTAATTGATCGGCGGTACCCATACAAATCAGCATGTCGCGGTCTAAAATCATCGTCTCACCAGTGGGGCCAACGATCAGATTACCGTCGCGCCGCCGGATGGCTAAAACTAGCGAACCAGATTGGGAGCGCAATCGGGCTTCGCGCAATGATAAACCAGCCACCGGACAAAGCTGCGCTTCGATCTCAAACTCCTCCATATAAAACGATCGATCGCTCGCCACGATCCCATCCATAAAATCCATTACCTGGGGGCGTAAAGCCGCTGCTGCCATCCGTTTGGCACCAGTGATGTAGGGTGAGATCACCTTATCTGCACCAGCCCGCTGGAGCTTCTGGACGGCTTCTTCGTTACTAGCGCGGGCGATTGCCCGAATATTGGGATTGAGAGTTTTGGCAGAGAGGATGATATAGAGATTTTCCGCATCAGATGGCAGTGCTGCAACTAGACAGTTGGCTTTTTCTACACCCATTTTTAGCAGCGTTTCATCGAGAGTCGCATCGGCTTGAATTGCGCTATAGCCCTCGGATTGAGCGATTTTAACTTGTTCGCTACTCGCATCAGCTATGACAAATGCCGTACCTTCGGCTGCAAATTCACTGGCAATTTGTCGCCCAATTCGTCCAAAGCCACAGATGATAAAGTGTTCGGCTAAAGATTCCACGAGTTTTTGTTGTTGTCTGAGTCTTCTACCTTCGATGAAATAGCCTTCGATGAGGGCTTCGGTAAAGCGGTTGACAATATAACCGATGGTAATTACCCCAGCCAAAATTAGGGCAATGGTAAAAATTCGACCGCGATCTCCCAGTGGTTGAGTCTCGCCATAGCCGACAGTGGTGAGCGTAATGATGGTCATGTAGACCGCATCCAACCAACGCCATTGCTCCACCAGCCAATACCATAGCGTTCCGGTAATAAATACTAGGGTGAGGGCAATACCACCCCGTTGCAAATCTTTTCTGATGCGACGGTATTTTTGCTCTACGGAGTCCATCAGCGCAGGTATGGAGATTAGATTGTTGGGAGTTTAGACATTTTTACTCCAGATTGGCGATCGCCATTCATCAAGACAATATGGATACTACTACACCACGTGACAGCAATATCCAGATTATCTCCAAGGTGCGATCGACTACCAGTCGAAACTACAATCCAGGAATATTTAGTCCGCTAGTGAGTAATTCCATCCGCTCGCGCATCGTAGCGGTGGACTTGTCATAGGCGTCCATCATGGCGTCGAGGACTAGTTGAGAGAGTTCTTCGGGACTCTTGCTAGCTGCATCCGCGCCGATACTAACTCTGCGGGGTTCTTGATTACCGCTCAAAGTGACACTAACGTCACCTGCTTGCCCTTCAATTTCCATCTGCTCCAATTCTTCTTGGAGCTTTTTGGCATCTTCTTGTACCTGCTGAGCTTTTTTGAAGGCATCGGCAAGTTCTTTCATTTTGCCGAGACCGAAACCGCCAAATCCTTGTCCTTTAGTCATAATCTTTTAGTTTTTAGTCAATTTAAACAATATCCCATCTTACTGGAGTCAGGGAATGCGGGGGTGAGGGTATCCGTAATTAGGCTTTAGGTTTTAGGCTTTGGGCTTTGGGCTTTAGGAATACCAACTATCGATCGCACTAACTATATCTTAGCCAATTAGAGTTTGGGAGTTAAGATGCTCGATAACCCGATTTAAGTAGGTTGGCATAATTATTTTAAATACCAGAATCAACCCTAACCTATGTGGCGGGCAGTGCCCACCCTACTGTAACTGAGAACTGAGATCCCTAATCCTCAATCCCTAGAGCCTAAAGCCTAATCCCTAAAGCCTAAAGCCTAATCACTAAAATTCGCCGAGCATTTTAACTTCTGGTTCGAGTTCGATCGAGTATTTAGCTCTGACTTGGCTTTTAACGTAGTAGATCAACTCTAAAATTTCACTAGCCTTGGCATCTTTACGATTAATAATAAAATTAGCATGAAGGGTGGAGACTTCAGCATCGCCAATCCGGTGCCCCTTGAGTCCTAAGCCTTCAATTAAAGCCGCTGCATAGAGCGGGGTAGGATTGCGGAAAACGCTGCCACAGCTAGGTCTGTCGTATGGTTGTTTGCTATGACGCTTTTCTAAGTCCCGGAATGTCCGCGCTTTGATATCTTCGGGATCTTCTGCTGTGAGGAGTTGAAATTTGGCACTGAGGACGATCCGCGCATCGCCTTGCAGATTGGATGTCCGATAACTATAGTTTAAATCCTGATTGGTCAGCGTTTCGATCGAGCCATCGAGGTTTAATACTTCGGTGCTGACTAAAATCTCTTGAGTACTGTGCCCATGCGCGCCAGCATTCATTACCACAGCACCACCTACAGTGCCCGGTATCCCCGCTGCCCACTCCATTCCACCCCAACCCTTACGAGCTGCTTGCCAAGCTAGGCTGGCGACCATTTTACCTGCGTCTGCGACGATCGATTGAGTCTCACGATCGAATTGAGTATCTACATGTCGTAAATGTCGAGTGCAGATCGTTAAACCTGCCAAACCCCGATCGCTAATTAATAAGTTCGATCCCGCCCCAATCACCGTAATTTGGAGACCTTGCTGTTTTGCCCAAGCTAGTCCAGCTTGCGTCTCAACTAGGGTTTTGGGTTCGAGATACCACTGCGCCAATCCACCTACTTTCCAAGTCGTCAAGCCTTTGAGCGATACACCAGCTCGCACCAGGCAATCTGTTGGTACTTCCACATCTCGATCGGTATTTGCTGCAACTTTGACTGATTGCTGAATCTGAGTAGTGAGAGTAGGTGACGCCGCCGGGGTGACGCTGCGGGAACGATCTTGAGAAAGTGTCATGGTGGAAAGGTAAGGTAGTGTGGTGAAACCGGGGTTAGTCAATCGCAATCCGAAGCGAATCAGTATCTAGCTCAAGCTCGATCGATTACAAAATAGTATGAAGTCGATCGGGCGAGAGTTTCATGAAAGTAGTGGGAATCGTTGCATAATACACTAAATCTCAGATATTTAGACTACAATTTTTGGTTAGACAATTCCAGCAGTGGTTTGATACGAATCAACAATGCTCGGAATAATCTGATTGAGATTGCCAGCTCCCAGGAACAGGCAAATGTCTCCGGGCTGGAGTTGCTGAGTCAGGAATTGAGATACAGCTTCGAGCGTCGGTTGGTAGCAAACATGCTGGTGGTAAAGACCGATCTGTTCGACTACTTTTTCGCCACTGACAACACCAGTATCGGCCTCGCCAGCACTATAAATATCTGTAATAATTACTAAGTCAGCATCTGTAAAAGATTGGGCAAACTCAGTCAGAAATTCCAAAGTACGGCTGTATCGATGGGGTTGGAAGACGGCGACTACCCGACGCTCTGTCCCGACACGCAAGCGCGCGGCACTGAGTGTAACCAAGATCTCACTGGGATGGTGAGCGTAGTCATCGATGAAAGTAATGTTATTCTGGTAACCTCGAAGTTCAAAGCGTCGCTTGGCACCATCAAAAGTCCCTAAACCACTAGCGATTGCTGGAAATTCCAAGCCGATCTTCCGACCGACGGCGATGACTGCTAGTGCATTACTCAAATTGTGTTTGCCTAATACCCCTAACTTTAGGATGCCCAATAATTTGCCATATTCATATACATGTGCAGAAGTTCCTGCAGCATGATACTCAATGTTGTCGGCGGTATAGTCGGCAGCTTG
>NZ_JANLWO010000605.1:0-6320 GCF_031364565.1 Chamaesiphon sp. OTE_20_metabat_361 | reverse complement strand
CAAGGAACCACTAATCCCACCCATCGCGGCGATAATGCCAAAATACTGGGCTTGATGATGCTCGTGAGCGATTTCGATCTGGAGATTATTTAAGCACAGATCGATCGCGGCACTAGCACCACCATTGAGAATAAATAGCAGCGGTAAACCCACCCACAACGAGAGTGAATCTGTGCCGATTCCCAGCCACAACACGGGTAACAATGCCATGACTAGTCCCATGCCAATCAGCGGAATCTGGGTGCCAATTCGATCGCTCCAGCGACCAAAGGGAATGAGTAAAGCCAGATTAGCCGCCGATGTCAAGCTATTGTAGAGCGTTACCCAGCTCACATCGATCGCGAGATCTTGAAGCAGGTACAGGTTAAAAAATGGCGCGCTGAGATTGAGCGAAAACATCCAAGCACTAAAACAGATCGTAAATCCCAAAAAGTAGCGATCTTGCAGGATCGTCTCGATCGCGTCGGAGATCTGTGGTGCGGCAAATTCAGCCTCTGGAGCCACTGAAGTTGCATTTTCCTCAAAGTTCTCAGGATTGGCGACAGCCAGCCTTGGCGGACTAACATCGACCATTTGCCATTGATACACCATGCTGACAAACCCAGCGATTATCGCTACTCCTATCGCGATCTCGTAGGCTTCAATTTCACCTCGGGGATAGTTAGCAACCCAGAAACCTGCCAGCGCCACCGCGATGAGACTAGTCAGATTAGAGACAGTATTGCGAATGCTAAAGTAGCGACCGCGCAATTTACTCGGGACTAGCGCTGCCATCCAACTCAACCAGGTGGCGCTCCCCAACCCGCCGAGGAGGTGGCTCACGGCGACTACCACCATCGTCCAGATGACCATCGTGCGATCGTCGAGCAGATGCCGAGTATATAAGCTAATCCCCAGCGCCAGTAATACCCACGCAAATCGGGCGGGGATATTGACACTCGAACAGTAATTGCGCCGACTGTTCGATCGAGCGCCCCACCAGGCTCCCAGCGGTTGGACGACATTGGCTAACATCGGAATGGCGGCTAAAATACCGACTTCAAATGAATTTGCCCGCAAATCGACCAGGAAATTGCTCAGCAACACGCCGCTGGTGAGGTTAGAATAAATAGCGGCAAATACCCCATCGATCGAAGACGCAATTAAGCTTCGGCGAATCTCAGGAGTGGGAATCCGGGCGATCTCAATGGATGTTTTGGTCTCTAATTTGATGGGCGGATCGTCGATCGGATTTAGACCTACCACAAGTTACCTCGATAGCGTTCGGGTGGGGCAAAGAGTATAGAGCAATGTTTGGAGTTTAACGCGCTATTTGCCTGTAATCGTTCTATCGATCGGATGACACTATGGCGATCTTCGCGATCGCTGCAACTGCTCGGTACTTGGGGGCTAGTCTCGATCGAGTGGGTTTCATACCAATATTTTGTAGCTCAAAGAAGTACCTGAGATCGCCACTAGGCATCGATGCCATCTCCTCCGGTGACATCCCATAACTTGCTTTCAGCTTGATATTCAGGATCTCCGGCTAATTCTGTATAGGCATCAGCCAGCTCTTGTAGCAACTTGTTCTTTTTGGCTTGGGACAGTATTTCATTGATAAATTGGCTGCGATTTTGGCTCGACCGATCTACAAATTCCAGGACATCTTCATCGAGAGTAATGCTGACTTTCGCACTCATAACTAAATCTTACTTAAGTAGGTAGATGCAATTATTTATAAGATAGATTATGTCTGGAACCTAGCTGGTGGGCAGCGATTCGCGCCCTGGAGGTTTCCTCCAGATCGAGCGAATCAAGACAGTGCCCACCCTACACGATATCTTATATTTAATTACGCCCAGCTACTTACTAGTAGGATAATAATATCCTAGTTTATTACGGCATTCATTAGTGGTAGTGGTGCTGTAGGGGATATGTTGAGTAAGTAAATCGTCAACAGTAGTCGATCGATAATAGCTGAAACATAGATGGTGGGCAGCGGTTCGCGCTCTGGAGGTTCCCTTCAGATTGAGCGAAACAAGACAGTGCCCACCCTACTGGCTATCCACTATCCACTATCCACTAAAATACTAGTAGCTTTGTGTCGCTCCAAGATGTGAATTAACCTTTTGCACGAGATCGCTTGCGATGACGGATCGCCAAGATCAGTCCAACGCCAACTAGCGGAATCGGCCAAGCATCGGGTTCGGGTACTTGCTGGGCAACTGACTGACCTCGATTGATACTATTTATGATACTCAATTCGCTGGCAAAATAAGTTGGCAATCGATCGTAAGGATTGCCATTATTTACATTGACACCCTCGTCAGTTACAAAGATATACCCCACATTACGACTCACCGCAGTGTCAATTATGCTTCGTAAACTCGATTCCGGAGTTTCTAAAACAAAATTTCCAAAAGTCGATGCCGGAAAACTACTGACGTACCCGCTCGGAAGGTTGGCAGCATAATTTGCGGCAATATCTTCATAAGTAATCAGGGTGTCCGCCCCGCCACTGTTGCCTTGACGCAGAAAATCGATCGGTGCATTGCTGCCAGGATTGCCAAATACAGTCCAATTTGGGTCGATGCCCTTAATCCCATCGTAGATTTGAGTATAAAAATCTGTCACCTGGGTAGGGGTGATACCGGGATTCGTACCTGCCTGAATCCCAAATTCATCCACAAAAATGCCACTGATGATATTGGGATACAATGTCCGATAATCTTGGGCACAGCCAACAACAGCCTGAGCGGTTCTCGCCTGACATGATGCGTCTGGGTTAATTGATTGCCCTACATATCCAGATGGTATATAACCGATGAGCGTGCCGCCAGCATTAGAAAAATCTGTGTAAACTTGTTGATAATAAGCTGTATCAGCAGCGGTACCAGCTCCGGTATTTGGATTGACGATCGCGACAATCGGCAATTGGTTATTTGCTTTTTGAGCTTGTTGAGCGGTAATTAACGTATTCCAATCAGCAGTACCATTAGGAGTAGTAGCGGGTGGTAGACCAGTCGGAGATGGAGCAAAATAGGCTGGGACGACCAATTGGACTGCATTAGCAGGCAACTGCAACAGTCCAAATAGCAAAGCCAAGTTCGCTAGTGCGGTAATTTTTTTCATTGTTTTAAATAGGCTTTAACAATTACAACTCAAGCTGACAATTTCGATCTAACTATTTACGAACGAGTAAAATATATGGCACCACTGAAAATTACTCATAGCTGTTTTTAATGTTTAGCTATGGGCAAAACATTAATGTTTGAAATAACTTGTAATAGCTTTAATTGCAAATATAGCTACCAAAGAACTACTCTTAGTTTCTTGTAGGTAGTCAGTGAAGGCAACCGCAAAAATACTGAAATGGCGAAAATACCCCGACGCGCTAAAAATGGATTTTTATGTTCTAAATGCTTGCTATGTCTAGCTTTTAGCAAATTCACTAGATGGCGATCGCAATGGCTGAGGCGATCGTCACAGATTTGTAGTTCGATCGAGTATTTCGGTTCGTGGCGATCGAATTCGATCGAAACTTTCGCTTATCGTAGAACTTTGGCATCATTCATCGCTCTCGAATATGACTGTACTGCTATCTGACATTGCACGCGATCGCGGCATCCGTTATGTTCTGATTTCCTTTACGGATCTATTTGGCACTCAACGCGCCAAAATGGTGCCAGCACAGGCGATCGATCGAATGCCAGTGGCGGGAGCGGGTTTTGCAGGTTTTGTTGCTTGGTTGGACATGACACCTGCGGATCTGGATATTTTGGCGATGCCCAACGTCAGTCAGACGATCCAATTACCGTAGCAGCCAGATGTCGATTGGTTGCCCGCTGCTCGACAACGAGCAATTCTACAAGCAATTTGCGATAGTGTGGGAAGATAAAGACGGATAGTGTAATTGACAGCAAGCTACCGTGGCAAAAGTTACTCTAGAAAATATTCACAAAAGCTATACTCCTACCGCTCCCAAGGATAAAAGCAAAGCCCAGCCTTCAGATCTCCCCGCGCCAGAAAGTGTGCTGCGCCGGATAAATTTGACTGTAAATAACGGTGAATTTATGGTGCTAGTGGGAGCCTCTGGCTGTGGGAAAAGTACCCTCCTGCGGCTGATTGCTGGCTTGGAGACGATTACGGCTGGCACGATTAGAATTGGCGAAACATTGGTGAATGAGTTGCCGCCCAAGGAACGGGATATTGCGATGGTGTTCCAGAGTTACGCGCTCTATCCGCACATGCGAGTATATGACAATATCGCCTTTGGCTTGCGGCGCAGTCAATCATTTCATACCCCCAGTTTAGTAAAACAACCCAAAGGTTTATCTCCAGAAATTGAGAACTTCCTGGTTGAAATTACGCGTGGATTTCCGCGTGGTTTACGTTACGTTTCCGACCGCGAAAAAATCATCTCGAAAAAAGTGCGCCAAGTTGCTCAAATGCTCCAGATTGAGGGTTTACTAAATCGATTTCCCAAGCAACTTTCGGGCGGACAAAAACAACGGGTAGCACTCGGTCGCGCGATCGCTCGCGACGCACAGGTATTTTTAATGGATGAACCATTATCCAATCTCGATGCCAAATTACGCGCGGAAACTCGCACCCAAATCGTCAAATTGCAACGTCAATTAGGCACGACAACGATCTATGTCACCCACGATCAAACCGAGGCGATGACTATGGGCGATCGAATCGCCGTGATGAATCAGGGACAAATTCAACAAGTTGCCACCCCGTTAGAAATATACAACCACCCTGCCAATATTTTTGTTGCCCAATTTATCGGTTCGCCACCGATGAATTTGATTCCAGCCCAAGTCAAATTACCACTCTCGATCGGGAATAATCAATTTCGGGTTACACTTCCTGAAGCATGGGAATCACAACTAAATAATGCTTTTAGTCGATCGTTATTACTCGGCATTCGTCCCGAACATCTCACGTTAGGATTACCTGCAACCAAGAATTTACACGGCATAGTCGAGACAGTTGAGGCATTAGGTAATGATACTTATATTGCTGTCAAACTTCAAGATTTGGAACCAGCCGATCTCATCGTACAGGTGCGAGTTTCACCCGATAAAGTAGTTGCGGTGGGTGAAGAGGTGTGGCTATCAGTCGCGATCGATAAAATTCATCTGTTCGATCGTGAGACTAGCTTAGCATTACAGGTGGGAAATTAAATCTAGCCCCTTGGTGCGTTACGCTACGCGATAGCGGCTCGCAGCCGGGAGGTTTCCTCCCGGATTATGCGAGACAAGACAACACACCCTACGATGCTTCAAAAGCTGGCAGGATATCCGCGATCGTGCAGGTTGTCACATATGGTAATAATTACTATAATTAATTGTAAGTTAATTTTATTATTACTATATATGACCCAACTACCTATCCCTCAACACTTCCAACCCGATCGCGTCGGGGAGATCTGGCGCGTGCCCTATCAGGAGCGATCGAGTGCCGCTAAATCCTGGGCACAACAGCATCAATTAATCCCTGTATCTCAGACTGACAGCAATGTTAGGTTGTTAATCATCGACGTTCAAAACACATTCTGTTTACCGGACTTCGAGCTATTTGTCGGCGGTCGTAGCGGACGGGGGGCGATCGAGGATAATGTCAGATTGTGTGAATTTATCTATCGTAATTTAGGTAAAATCGACCAAATTATCGCCACGATGGATACCCATCATTTGCATCAGATTTTCCATCCGATTTTTTGGCTCGACGAGCATGGCGCACACCCCACGCCAGCAGTGACGACAATTACCCCCGCCGATGTCAGCTCCGGCAAATGGCGTGCCAATCCAGCCTTTAGCACCGAGCCGCCAGAGCAGCTTCAATCATATGCACTGCATTACGTCCAGCAGTTGAGCGATGGTGGCAAATATCCACTCTTAATTTGGCCGTATCATGCCATGTTAGGCGGTATCGGTCATGCGTTGGTACCTGCGGTAGAGGAAGCGATCTTTTTTCATGGGATTGCCCGCACGAGTCAAGCCATGTTCTCGATTAAAGGCGATCGTACTTTAACAGAAAATTATTCGGCTTTGGCTCCAGAGGTTTTTAAAAATCAATTGGGCGAAACAATTGCCAGCAAGAACGATAGCTTAATCGAGTTTTTATTAACCGCCGATAAGTTAATTATTGCCGGACAAGCGCAAAGTCATTGTGTCGCTTGGACGGTTAACGATCTATTGACTGAAATTCAGGCGATCGATCCTCAATTAGCCCGGAAGGTGTATTTACTCGCTGACTGTACTTCGCCTGTGGTAATTCCGGGGGTGGCAGACTATACAGCCCAAGCTGAGGCTGCTTATCAGCGGTTTGCA